>JACUTQ010000104.1 GCA_014859725.1 Methanosarcinales archaeon
ATATGCAAGTGGGTTTATGGAGAATTATAATAAGATATTAGCTGCAGTTGATGGGGGATTTACTGCTGAATCGGCTGCTAAGTATGCTATTTTGATAGCCGAGCAGTGTAATGCTAAACTCGATGTTATATTTGTAATCACAAAAGACCTGGATGAAAAAGATGTCACTTCTGGCAGATTGTCGGTTGAGAGACTTGTGAAATATGCGATATCCAGGGGTATTGAAGCCGATGGACAGATCATGCACGGTCCGGTAGTGGAGACTATTAAATCGATAGTTGAAACTAATAACATAGACCTTGTGGTCTCATCAACCCGTCATAAGGACAGTAAACGCAGGTACTTTGTCAGGTCAATATCTCAGAAGCTAATGAGATCGTTAACCTGTTCAATGATAGTTGTCAAAGTAACCCGTCCCGGAAAGACCTTGCACATACAAAAAATCCTTGTTCCTGTTATGATAGGTTCATATCATGCCGATGAACGTGCTTATCTTATATCGAAATTATATTCAAAAGCGAGGATAAGAGTGTTGCGGGTTGAAAAAACATCCCGTGTCAGTTCCCTGCTTACAACCCATGACGAAAAGCTCAGACTTCGCAGTATAGGTCGTGAGTTAATGCAACCCCTGGCCAAAGAACTTTCAAATTACGATATTCCAGCTGATATTCATGTAGATTTTGCTCCAAATTACGCTGAAGCTGTATTGATAAATGCTGCCGCAGGTCACTTTGATCTGATAATAATGGGAGCTACAAAGTGGGACACAATCAGAAAGATCGTGCAGGGGAACCCGGTAGAGGAAATTCTTCGTAAAACCTCATGTGATGTAATAATCTGGCATCCGGGTTCGATATACAAAATATAATGTGGGGGTTAAATGAATGCGTATTCAAACGCTTGAAGTCGAGGATGTTTATGAAAAACTTAATACATCTTCTGAGGGACTTGATAAGCATACGGCTGCGGCCAGGCTCCTGGAGTTCGGCGAAAATACGATCGTCCACCATAAAAAAAAACCATTGTTATACAAATTATTGAACCAGTTCATTCATTTTTTTGCAATACTCTTGTGGATCGCAGCTGCACTATCCTTTATCGGGAATTATTACCAGCCCGGAGAAGGATTTGACCTGTTGGGTTTTGCTATAATCAGCGTGATATTCATCAATGCCATATTTACGTTCGTTCAGGAATACAGGGCAGAAAAGGCAGCCCAGGCCCTCCAGAATCTACTGCCTCATTTTGTAAACGTGACCCGCTCAGGCACAGATATGCAGATCGATAGCAAATTACTGGTTCCAGGAGATGTGATCAAATTAGGAGAAGGGGACCGTATCTCTGTAGATGCACGTATTGTGGAGCAGTTCGAGCTGAGGGTCAATAATTCAGCGTTGACAGGGGAATCTGAGCCAAGGAAACGCTCATCAGAGCCGTCAAACCAGGAATTGACAGAAAGCCCGAATATCGTTTTTGCGGGCACATTCATTACTTCCGGGACCGGTACTGCTGTGGTTTTTGCAGCCGGGATGGGTACTGAGTTCGGCAAGATCGCACACCTGACCCAGACCGTGGAATCCGAGCCCAGTCCCATCCAAAAAGAGACCTACAGGGTAACCAGAGTTGTCGCGATACTTGCCACCACAATGGGATTACTCTTTTTTATTGCCGGGATGATTATAGGCAATCCTTTCTGGACCAATTTTCTATTTGCCATAGGCATTATTGTAGCCAATGTCCCGGAAGGTTTGCTGCCTACGGTCACACTTTCCCTTGCAATGGGTTCACAGCGGATGGCAAAACGAAATGCCCTTATAAAGAACCTGAATGCAGTAGAGACCCTGGGAAGCACCACCGTGATCTGTACTGATAAGACCGGTACGCTTACCCAGAATCAGATGACTGTCCGCAGGATTTATTCCAATAATCAGGTGCTGGAAATAAGCGGTACAGGATATGATCCGGTGGGAGAGCTCAAAGATACCAGCGGCAATATACTTGATGAACAGGCAATCGAGAACCTTAAACCTCTGTTCATCGATGCTGTACTGTGCAACAATTCCAGACTTATGAACACCGAAAATGGCTGGAGCATCAAAGGAGACCCCACTGAAGGAGCTCTCATGGTGGCAGCTGCTAAGGTTATGGATGTCGAAAATATCCAGGATCAAAACCAAAAGGTGCATGAAATTCCATTTGACTCAGAACGCAAGCGCATGAGTACTATCAATGACACAAATGCGGGAAAGACAGCTTATGTAAAAGGTGCACTGGAAACACTGCTGCCCATCTGTTCACAGATATTAGTAAACGGTACTGCTATTGAATTAACTGGTGAACAGAAAAGTGAGATCGAAAAGGTCAATGATTCATTTGCACACTCCGCTTTGAGAGTGCTTGCTTTTGCATACCGGCCGGCACCTGAAGAATTCACTGCAGAGGCAGTGGAAGCAGATCTCATTTTTCTTGGGCTTATGGGTATGATCGATCCACCCCGTGAAGAAGTCCCGGAATCGATCGCGAAATGTAAAAGGGCAGGTATTCGCACCATTATGATAACAGGGGATAACAGTACCACTGCGGTGGCAGTTGCCCGTGAGATCGGTCTTATAGAATCAGATTCCCCTATTGTACTTGTTTCCAATGATGTGGCAACGTTATCCAGGGATGAACTTATTAAAAAACTTGGAAACCCGGAACTGGTATTTGCCAGGATGACACCTCAGTATAAACTTGATATCGTAGATGCCTTATCAGAAATGGGCGAGATCGTGGCAATGACAGGAGATGGTGTCAACGATGCACCAGCCCTGAAACGCGCTGACATAGGGATAGCCATGGGGATTACAGGCACTGATGTGGCAAAGGAATCTGCTGATATGATATTGATGGATGACAATTTCGCAAGCATCGTGAATGCAGTGGAGGAAGGACGGGCGGTTTTTGATAATATTAAAAAGTTTGTCACATATATTTTTGCCAGTAACATTCCTGAGATAGTACCTTATATTGCTTTTATTATGTTAGGGATCCCACTGCCCCTGACCATTATACAGATACTGGGAATCGACCTGGGCACAGACATGCTACCGGCGCTGGCTCTAGGTACTGAAAAACCTGAGCCGAATGTAATGGACAGGCCACCACGGCCCAGGGATGCAAGACTACTGGATCTTGCACTTATCAAAAGGGCTTATTTCTTTTTGGGTCCTTTTGAAGCTCTGGCAGCAATGTCCGGGTTCTTCTTTATTCTCTTCGGTGGCGGCTGGATATGGGGTACGGTACTTGCTGGCTCTGACACGTTGTATCGTAAAGCTACTACCATGGCCATGACTGCTATTGTGGTCACCCAGGTGGCCAATGGTATGGTATGCCGCACATCTCGTGAAGCAGTATCCAGAATAGGATTCTTCACCAACCGGCTGCTTCTTGTTGGTATCGCATTTGAGCTTATCCTCCAGGCTATGTTAGTATATACTCCCATTGGAAACAAAATACTGAACCTGGCACCCATCTCATTGTCAGACTGGCTGTTCCTGGTGCCTTTTGCACTCCTGTTATTTGCAGCTGAAGAAGGGCGGAAATTGATGGTAAGGAAGAGAACGAACTGATCTACCAGGTCCGGGAACTTTTGGTGATCTCCCCGGCAATATCTGTGGTCATGATCTTCCTGACCTCATCCGGATCACTGGTCTGCCCCAGTGCCCACATCAATTTCACCAGTGCCACTTCTGGCAGCATATCTTCTCCTTCAATAGCTCCCGCTTTCAAGATATCACGGCCAGTATCATACACCCGATCGCACACCCTGCCGTTTATGCACTGGCTGGTCATTACCACAGGGATCCCGGCCTCGGTGGCCCTTTCAATATAAGGGATCCATTCGGTGGAAACATGCCCCAAACCTGTTCCTTCCAGCACAATACCCTTATAATTGGCACTGGCAAACAGCAGGGTCTCGGGGCTTGCACCGGTTGTGAATTTGATAAGGATACATTTTGGCTCAATTGCCGTATTGATAGCCAGTTCCAGTTCTCCTTTCCCGGTATAATCCAGGAATGTGGTAATTTCTCCGGATTGATAGTCGGCCTTGCCCAATATCTTTGCATCAATGGTCTGGAAAGCGTCCCTGCGGCTGGTATGCATCTTCCTGACCCTGGCAGCCCTGTGGATGCTGCAAAAATCATCAGATGTGGTCCCGTGCATAACCACAGTGACTTCAGCAATGTCACTGGTAGCTACCCTGGCTGCACAGATGGTATTCATGGCACTATCGCTGCTGGGCCTGTCTGAACTGCGCTGGCTGGCTACGAATACGATGGGTACCGGGGTCCGGACCATGAAGGCAATGGCTGCTGCCGTATACATCATAGTATCTGTGCCGTGGGTGATTATCACACCGTCTGCACCGGCCTTGATCTCTTTATAGACTTCCTCGGCCAGGTGTATCCAGTAATCAGGCTGCATGTTCTCAGATAATATGCTGTAACATACCCTGCCATTATAATTGGCGATCTCAGACAGTTCCGGGATGGCAAGCATAATATCCTCGGCAGTGAACTGGCTTGTCACGGCTCCGGTCCTGTAGTCCACCTTACTGGCTATGGTCCCGCCTGTGGACAGGATTGAGACATTTGGAAGGTCTGGATTGTATGGAGGCAGTTTCACAGGTGCAGCCTGGATATCCTGCTTCTTCCCTATCAATTCCAGGGTAACATTATCGGGGTCGAATCCCGCATTATACCCGTTCTTCAGTTTTATCACAGTAGTACCTGTTGTAGAAGGCATCAGGACCCCCTGGTATATGTTACTATCCCGTTTGATCTGTACGGTATCGCCCACTTCTATCATCATTTTTTACCTCTGGTAATATACACTGCTTTTACATCCTCAAGCCTTTTTATCGAATCCTGGACTGAATTGAGTTTTTTCAGCACTATGTCAATGTCATGCATCAAATGGTAATTACGGTCTTCAATCATTCGTTTTACTTCCCTGGGTGACGGACCGCCCTTAACACTCCTGCGCTGGACATTTTCCATTATATCCAGTGCTCCTTCGAACAGCTCCTGGCTGAGTCCCTCTTCAGATAGTTTCATACCTGTTATCTCATACGCTATCCTGTCGGTTTCATTTAAGGTGAATTCATTGCCTTTTGCAAGGGTTGCCACGATCTGATGTGCGGTCCTGAAAGGAAGCTTCGTAGTCCGTACAATTGTGTCGGCAAGTTCTGTGGCTGTTGAAAAACCTGCACCTGCCAGAGATGACATTTTTTCCTCATTGATCTGCATGGTGGAAATTATCCCTTTTGCAATATTTACAGAACCTGAGGTAGCTGATGTTGCACGCCAGAGATGGGGAGTTACTTCCTGCAGGTCCCTGTTATAGCTCATAGGCAGGGCCTTTGTGATACTTAATACAGACATCAGGCATCCATATACAGTACCGGTCTTGGCTCTCATGAGTTCGGCAGTATCAGGGTTCTTTTTCTGGGGCATGATAGATGAAGTGGAACAGAAACTGTCGTCCAGTTCTATTAGACCGAACTCTTCGCTGCTCCAGAGGATAAGTTCCTCGGCCAGGCGGCTCAAATTGGTCATGATATTGGAAAATACCGACGTTGTTTCGACAATGAAATCCCTGGTACTTACTGCATCCATTGAGTTTTCAACCAGGCCGTCAAATCCTAACAGTTCACAGGTGCGATCCCGGTTGATATCAAATCCTGTGGATGCGAACGCTGCTGCACCCAAAGGAGACTGATTGGTCCGGTGATATGCTCCCCATAACCTCTGGGAATCCCTTGCCAGAGCATCATGATGGGCAATCAGGTGATGAGCCAGTGTAGTGGGCTGAGCATGCTGCAAATGGGTGAATCCCGGGATCAGTGTTTCTTTGTGTTTCGGGGCAAGTTCAAGCATTGCCTTCCTGAGTCCGATGACATTCTGCATCAAGGTAAGTAATTCGTCCCTTAATGCCAGCCTGATACATGTGGCAACTTCATCGTTGCGGGAACGGGCCGAATGCATCCTGCCGCCCGTGTCCCGGCCTACTTTCTCGATGAGCTTTGCTTCTATTGACATGTGGATATCTTCGTATGACATGTCAAGTTTGTCATACCCTTCCTGTTCGATCTCATCAAGTGTTGAGAGTATGAGTGTGCATTCGTCCCTGGTAATTATTCCAGTTTCAGCGAGCATTATAACATGAGCATTATCAACAGCCAGGTCTGCTTCGAATATCCACCTGTCTGCATCTTTGGAAGAAGTGTAATTAAGGACCTCTGCATCTTCATTGGATTCCAAACGTCCCCGTCGTAAAATATTATTCATGAGGTATCACACGCTAATACATTAATGAAAGGGAATAAAGTTTTTGAAACATATATTTTTATAATTCTTGTTTTCTATTACTTTCACTGCTCTTTCCTATGGGAAATACCTGTGTGGAGTTGTGTATTAAGATTATAGAAATATCAGTCTGCAGCGATCATGAACAAATTTTTATTCAGTACGGCTCCCAAATACTGTCGTAAGTTTTTAGTGCAAAGAAGATCAAAGGACTATTGAACAGAATAGTGAGACAGTACTCTTAACATCTCAAATAATTGTGCACGGATCATCTGTGAGCACCCTGGTGCTACTATGGGTGTGTTGGACTGGAGGTCGTTGAGAATATATTTCAACTCAAGATTGTTAAACTAAGAATTAATAAAAACGTTTATATGCAAAAAAACGTTAACAAGCCCCGTATCCTTCAAGTACGGGGTATAGTGACTCTACCGGAGATGGGTGTTATGTGCATTAATTGTGATATCGTAAGCCTATGGAAAAATTATTACTCTTTAATTTGGGCACGCATGAACATTGGGATAATAAGTCTGGAGCAAAATTTTATCTTGAACCATTTCGGTCTATGAGAATAATTCCAAAAGCTGCGTCTTTATTTCTTTAATTTTTTCTTCCTTCAATTGTGCAACAATTTTTCTAATAATTTCTTTTTCGACTGCGTATATGGAATCAACTCTCACATAGCTAGGTTCTATATCCATAGTACCTTCTGCCAAATTATCTTTTATAATCTCTGATTCCCATAGACTACCTCTCCTTCTAGAGGTGACCCTTAAAACGACAACATCAATGGCGGTTTCATTATATTTCGAACAGCTGATCACCAGAGCAGGTCTGTACTTAGTTTCTTTCAAGTTGCTATAGGAAAAATCTACAAGTACTATACTTCCCTGTTTTACCCGCATTTATTGTTCCCTGGCAATTTTATTAGCTGAGTACTTCTTCCACGCTTTATCATCATTCTCCCAATCAATTTTCTTGGGTGTTATTTCGATTTTTTGAAGAACTACTTTACCGGTTTCAATAGTAATGTCTAAATAATCTCCTATATTAATATCCAACTGCTCCCGGATAGACTTAGGAAGGGTTAATAGCCCTTTTGATGATACTTTTACTAATTCGCTCATTTCTTAGATGTTAAGATTCTAAGATATTAAACCTTTTGTGCCCTTTCAAATCGATTTGAATCAAAAAAAGAATGGACTCCATGAATCTCATGCACTGACTTAGGATGGATATTCTATGCATCCTAAAGATATTATAGCCTAAATAACCGTCAGTGATCATAGAAAAAAAGAATGACTAAACAAAATAAGATCTTCAAATACTTCGAAATGCCTTTTATTGAATGTAAATAATTTAATTCCTTTGTTTATAGCCACAGCAGCGATCATGGCATCAAATCGTGGAACTTTCTTGCCCATTTTCTCTGCTTTTACCTCAATATTTGCAGAAAGAATTGCATCATCCTTAGTAAAATCAGTAACATCAAGCAACAATATTTTTTCGATTTTCGGACTATTAGCGTATTTATAAAGACCGAAAAGAATTTCATGTAAATTTATTGTGGTAAAAGTAATATCTTCACCAGCATCTTCAATTTTCTTTAAAGCCTCCCCCCTTTATTTGAATTTTTATCAAGGATTTCGATTAAAACATCTGTATCAACAAGGATCAATATCTAATCTCCTCTCTTTTCTCTGATAATTCCTCAAAAAGGGCTTCTTTATTCTTGAATTCAAACGAACTTCTCATTTCCTTAAGTTTATCAATGTTAATTCTGGATTTTATAAGACGTTCGAAATAATTACTGAAACTCTCATTTGTTCCTTTTAGAGAGAGGAGCATATTGTAAATATCTTCTCGAATAGTAATCGTCTTACTAGTCATAGGTATAACATATGTTCAAACATA
>JACUTQ010000105.1 GCA_014859725.1 Methanosarcinales archaeon
TGTCCAGCCCCCATCCCTGCTTCGGCTCTCCCGCCGCCCCTTCTCGCCTTCACTCCACCCGGGTGCCCGTTCTGATCTGCTTCGCCTGCTCTTGTGGTGAGGGGGCTGGCAGGTGCTTTTCGATTGAATCGGCGGTTTGGGGAATGTGAAATTTGATGTTATGTTGGTAAGTGCCGGAGCTATTGTAAATATATATTTAAGGTTATTTAAATCTATAAGCCCCCATCCTTTCTTCTGCTCTCCTACCGCCCCCTTCGGTTCACTCTACCCAGGTGCCCGTCCTGATCTGACTCCGCCTGCTCTTGTGGTGTGGGAGCTGGCAGGCGCTTTTCGATTATTTCTGCAGGCTTTGGGGTGCGAAGTGTGGATGGATGCTTGGGTAGGTGGTTGCAGGTGGGGGGGGTTATATTCAGTTGTTGTGTGTGGAGTGCGGCCATGGCTGTTAAAATATATAAGTTATGTGATGTTTACAACATCTAATCTGTGTAAATCCGGGTAAATCTGTGTCTGAAAAATAATGGAACCCAGCCCCCATCCCTTCTTCGGCTCTCCTGCCGCCCCTTTCGGTTTACTTATACAGGGTGCCCTTCCTGCTCTGCTCCGTCCGGCCTTGTGGTTTGGGGGCTGGCAGGCGCTTTTCGATTAAATCGGCGGTTTTGGGATGTGAAATTATATGTTATGCCGGTAAGTGCCGGAGCCACTTGAAATATATTTCCAATGTTATTTAATTAAAAATAAAAAAACCACCGAGGACACAGAGTGCACAGAGCGATTTTCCCCTTCTCTGTGCTCCTCTGTGCACTCTGTGGTTAATATTGAAATGAATCCATTTTTCATCCTTTTTCGGCTCTCTTGCCGCCCCTTCTTGTCTTCACTTTGTCCGGGTGCCCGTCCTGATCTGACTCCGCCCGGTCTTGTGGTGTGGGGGGTGGCAGGCGCTTTTCGATTGAATCGGCGGTTTTGGGGAGTTGAAAATTAGATGTTATGCCGGTAAGTGCCGGAGCTGCCTTAAATATATTTTCAAGGTTATTTAAATAACCAAGCCCCCATCTTTTCTTCGGTTCTCCTGCTACCCCTCTTGCCTTCACTTTGTCCGGGTGCCCGTCCTGATCTGCTCCGCCTGCCCTTGTGGTGTGTGGGGGGTGGCAGGCGCTTTTCGATTGATCTGGCGGTCTGGGTATGACTATGTATAGCTGCCCCTGCCACCGCTGCCCTTTAGGGTGGCATGGTGACAGCCAACCTTGTTGATTCAGATAGCCTGGGTCCAGAGAGTCAGGAATGTGAAACAAGGTGCCGAATATGAATGTGATTTCTGCCTCCTCCCAGGGGTATCTATATGGGGGTGGATATGCGCCGGGTGTGGGTTGGGGAAGTTGTATTCAGTTGTTGTGTGTGGAGTGCCGCCATGGCTGTTGAACTATATTATTATTTGATTTCTGTTGAGTAGAGCCCATAGCGCACCTTTTATTGGAGTAATAGCTCCTCGGTTACTATGAACCCCCTCACAGCGAACCAATTTCGATATACCTCATGTTGTCTTATAAATTGTCCCTTAACTAAAAGTATGTGGACAAATCAAATATGTAAGAAAGTTTTCTACACCACTTGATCTCCGGTTTCTTCCCATCTCTACGAACCCGGCCGTTCTAGGCTATCCATAGCTGATTGTTGTTGTTGAAGATCCTTCTCTTTTTCCCTTTCGTCAAGAACCAGTCTTATCGTATTTTCCACTGCAAATTTTAAAAATGAATAGCGGGTTTTCTTTTTTATTATTTTATTGGCGTATAACCACTCAATGGCTAGGTCCATAGCGTATTTCTTTTCAGCACTGATTACGGTTTCCAGTCTAATTGTATCTGTTACTCTGATAGCGCTTATCCGCTTGGATAATTTCTTTCTAAGTTCTTTTGCGTGCAGTATATCCATTTTTGATATCTGTATATCTATAGGTATTTCTTCCATTTGTATACTACCCTAATTAACCATATATTGATTTAACTTGTAATTATATATTTGTCGTATACATAATAAAAGTTTGCTACCACAATTTATCTATAAATATTACTATCGTTTAATAAATTTAAATCTTTTGAACGTTAGATTAGCTTTTATAGCTGCTACTAAATCCACAACAAAAGTCCCTACTAAAGCTCATTATATTTGTGACACGTATGAAACCAAGTTCAATGGTAATGAGTGTCCCGAATGCGGAAATCGTAAAGGTAACCGCAAATTGGCGTCTGATGGAATTGAACAACAATTGCATAATCCTAAATGTTGTATTCGGGACTGCCGACCAACTCGAAGGGTATGGCCCCACCACAATAGATGATTTTTCCGAATAGGAAATCGACTGTGAATTTTGTGATTTTTCGATATTACCAAAAAACAGTATGCTGAGATGCTTCATGAAATTTCCCGATATTTTATAATTCAAATAAAAAAAAGGAATTTCGTATTTCT
This sequence comes from Methanosarcinales archaeon, assembly GCA_014859725.1. Taxonomy (NCBI): domain Archaea; kingdom Methanobacteriati; phylum Methanobacteriota; class Methanomicrobia; order Methanosarcinales; species Methanosarcinales archaeon. Next base: position 2,464 of record JACUTQ010000105.1, read on the forward strand.
GCAATTTTATTCACTGATGCGTTTTTTGATGGGGATCTTAGGCTCTTTTAGGCTAATATTGGCTGACAATAATTGATTGAAAACTGCTTAATTTTTCATATGGTTGATCCACAGAGGAAGAGATACTGCCATAACAAATTGATCTGACCTGGAGATGGTGAAAAAGCATACATCCAGCACGTTATACCCCATCCGCCACCGCAGCCCGTCAGGACGGCATGGAGGCGGTCAACCTTGTTGATTCATGCAGCCCGGGTCCAGGGAGTCAGGAATGTGAAACAGGGTGCCAGTATTACCCTATAAACCATGTTATCTATAAATGAAAATACTATAAATGAAATTATCTATAAGCGATATTTTACTTATAAATTATATCACCCGTTACCTCTAGTGGTAGTATTTTTTTGAGTACATGTTTTTAATACCCCTAAAGTCACTAAAATTCCGAATAGGAAATCGACTATAAATTATGTGATTTTCCGATATTACCAAAAAACAGTATGTAGAGACGCTTTATGAAATTTCCCGATATTTTATAAATTCAAGTAAAAAACAGGGATTTCGTATTTTTGCAATTTATTCACTGATGCCGTTTTTGATGGTGATCCTAGGGTCTCTTAGGCTAATATTGACTGACAATAATTCATTGAAAACGGCTTAATTTTTCATGTGTTTGATCCACAGAGGGAGGGATACCGCCCTGACAACTTTATCTGACCTGGAGATGGTGAAAAAGCATACATCCAGTTCCCATCCAGCACTTTATAGTCCATCCGCCACCGCAGCCCATGAGGGCGGCATGGTGGCGGCCAACCTTGTTGATTCATGTAGCCTGGGTCCAGAGAGTCAGGAATGAGAAACAGGGTGCCGATAATGAATGTGATTCCTGCCGCCCCTTCTCGACTTCACTTTGCCCGGGTGCCCTTCATGATCTGCCTCCGCCTGCCCTTGTGGTGTGGGGGATGGCAGGCGCTTTTCGATTATTACAGCAGGTTTTGGGTGTGAAGTGGAGATGGATGCTTGGGTGGGTGGTTGCAGGTGGGGGCTCCACCTGAAATATAATATTTACTGACCTCGCCCTTCAATCAGTTTTTGGGTAGCTATACAAAGACAGATCACGGTATATGGGTACGTAATCAGCCAGCCCACCTGAAGGGCACTCCCCACTCCATTGATTACATATATTACTATACCAAGAATTATTGAAAATTGCAGGTTCGCCCAGCCAATTTCACTGCTTCTTGTCAGGGAATCTATGGCACCCTTTTTCTCTAATATGGCAATAGGGATCGCGTACTGGAATAATATCATTAGAATCAGGCCGGGAATTACAAAGAACATCAGGCCCACGATTATTGCCAGTAATCCGATTATTACCATCACCCAGCTGGTGATGAAATAGTCAAATCCCTTTAATATATCTTCTATTTCTACTTCCTCCCCCCTAATCAGCTTAAATGCCATATAGAAGATGCCAAAGAACAGGGGCGGGGCAGTTATGATAAAAATTGATCCCACTATAGCGATAAACGTTGCTATTAAAAATGTAACAAACTGTTCTTTGTACATTTCATAACTTTCACCCAGTATATCTTCCACCCTCACGGACTGTGCCTCCGAAAATTCTTGATCGTACTACTGGAATGTTCATTTAATTTATTTATAATTATCCGCAGAACCCACCTTCCTTACCCATTCCTCATCTATTCAAGTAAGTCGTTTTTTTTTAAGATTCCCCTTCATGACCCATAATAATATCTTTGTTCTTACTAGCAAGCCATTTTTCTATTAATTTCTTGCCTGTTACCGGATGAGCAACTATGACAATACTCCAACAATACCCCATCCCTTCTTCCGCTTTCCTCCCGACCCTCCTTCTTCACCTTCACTCTACCCGGGTGCCCCTCTGGATCTGCTCCGCCTGCTCTTGTGGTGTGGGGGCTGGCAGGTACTTTTCGATATCATGATCTGAACGGGTTGACTGCTCTTTTTCGAAAAATATTTATTTTTAGCAGTATTCGACTAAAATGGTGGAAGAATGATTAAAAAAATTAGAATATTAATTATCTTGATATTATTAATAAGTGGAGTTTTTATTAACGGCTGCGTGCAAGAAAAAACTTCGACAGTACCAACTGAAATCCCAACTATACATCCAACAACCACAATACCTGCGATTGATACAGAAATATATTGCATTAGCAATGAAACTGGTATACAGATGACTCATTCAGAAGCTTGGGATATTGCTGAAAACAGCGAATGTGTTATGGAGGGATCATTAAAGGATAGTTCCGTGTGTAATGAATATACAGGCACTTGGTGGATTGATCTTGAACCGTTAATCGAAAAACCAGGTTGTAATCCTGCTTGTGTTGTTAATGTCAATACAAAAACAACAGAGATAAATTGGAGATGTACGGGAGCTTTACCACCAAATAGCTCAGACTTCTGAAGCATGGTCCGGCCCGGTAAGAAGTCGGATTGTCCCATACCCGGCCGGAGAACCGCGATAATCCGCAGGCCGTTTTTTAGGCCATCCTGGTAACGCCCCTTCAAGGCGCGACCCTGGCCCGCCGTGAAAGTAGAAGGTTGGAGTGTCCCTGTAGGTCATCATATTCGTCGTAAGCGAGCCGATGGCCATCACTTAATTGATATAATTAGGTTTCAGAATTGTACACTTTCATAACAAATGCAAATTTTATGGTTTTATAAATCAATATACATATAATAAATTTAGATAATCAACATTACCTAGTTTTATATATCAATGCGGCATTTTACAATAGAGAAAAGTTGTTATATGAAATTGATCCTGTTATTGGATTTTTCTTAAATATTTAATAAAGAAAAGCCCTAATACTGGTATTATTCCACTTTAATAAGAGGTGTTAACCTGAATAATTATCGAAATAAGAAAAATCAAAATCAAGGAGACGAAGTAGTAAGAGTCAGGATTCCCAGGAAACATGACAATGAAATACTGGGTACTGTTGAAAGTATGCTTGGTGCAAATAAGATCAGGGTACGGTGCATGGATGGCGTGGTAAGACTTGGCAGGATACCAGGCAAACTTAAAAAACGTACATGGATAAGACCGGGTGATGTGGTCATAGTGGTGCCCTGGGATTTCCAGGATGCAAAAGCAGATGTTAAATGGCGATATACCCAACCTCAGGTAAATTGGCTTGAGAAAAGAGGATACCTGAAAGGATAATGAATGACAGTTGACTTTGATATTTCTAATTCTAAAAAATTAAAGACCATTGATAAGAAGATCGATGGTTTCAGGAAAAAAATCAAAGATTCTGAAGATCTTAAAGTCCAGGACGAAGTTTTTGACACTGCCACTTTGATGGCACTGTACAAACTTGCATCAAAAGGTTATATTGATGCTCTGGGCGGTACTGTAAGTACTGGAAAAGAAGCTAATATTTTCCATGCAATAAAAGAATTAGATCAAACTCAACAGGAATTAGCTATTAAGATATACCGCATCAACACCGGTAATTTCAAAGCCATGCAGGAGTATCTGATAGGGGATGTAAGGTTCAAGAATATTAGGCACAAGAAAAAAGATATTATTCTTGCATGGACCCGTAAAGAATTCAGGAACCTTACCAGGGCAAAGGAAGCAGGCCTTAATGTTCCGCAGCCGTTAATAACAGAACGAAACATCCTGATCATGGAATTTATAGGCAAGGATAATATCCCATTTCCCCAACTTCGAGAATTTAATCTGGAATATGAGCAGGCAGTGAAATTGGAATCTGAAATAGTGGATTTTATGTTACGCTTATTTAAAGATGCTGAACTGGTGCACGGGGATCTTAGCGAATATAATATCCTGATTAATCCTGATGACCTGACCCCGGTTTTTATTGATATGGGGCAGTCAGTTACTCTTGAGCACCTCAATGCAAAAGAATTCCTAACCCGTGACATTAACAATATGGCACGCTTTTTTAAAAAATTCGGTGTTAGTGTAGATGAGGAAGCCCTGCTATCGAAGATTATTAAATCCAGGGCTGACCATTAGTAATATGAGCTATGAGTTATATCATGGGGACAGTTATGTTTGAAGGTAAAATGACCACTTATATTAAAGTCCCTATTGAGAGGGTTGGTGTGATAATTGGACCCAATGGGAATACTAAAAAGATCATTGAAAAAAAATCCACGGCCAAAATGGACATAGATAGTGAGACTGGCAGCGTAGAACTAAGTGAACCTGAAGATCCTTTAATGGCAATGCGAACCGGGGAGGTAATAAAAGCCATCGGAAGGGGGTTTAATCCTGAAAAGGCCCTGCGTCTTTTTGATGATGATATGCTGACCCTGGAAATAATGTATCTGAGTAATATTGCATCCACTCCTAAAGAACTTAATAGATTAAGGGGCCGCATCATAGGGAAAAACGGAAAGTCAAGAGAGATATTCGAGAACCTGACAGGTTGCAGGATATCTGTCATGGGCAAGACGGTAAGTATTCTCGGACATATCGATCAGATCCTGATTGCCCGTACCGGTATCGAGATGTTAATAAACGGTTCTCCTCACGGACCTGTATTTTCTTTTCTTGAAAAGAAACGAAGAGAATTAAAAGAGAACAGATGGTAAACCCACCATCTGCTTGATTTTAAAAATTTTGTTCGCTCTTATATCTTACATTGGCAGTAAGACCTTTTCTACTGCTATATATTTCAGGATGAAAAGTGCAGAGTTTCCAGGATGGATAATGATTTTTTCTGATCTGTATCCATTCAGGACAACTTTAATCGTATTACCCCCCCAATTGTCGAATAGCTTTTCATGATAATGATCTAACCATGATTTTAGCAAGTTTGCATTGAATTTAGATGGAGAATCATCACCCTTTATTTCATCAAGGGGGAAAGATTTTCCAATTAACAAATTATACATATCATCGCGGTATATTGTTTTATTGGGATCATCTTTGTATAATATATAATTGTCTGTGGATAAAGCCTTGAGAGTGTCTACATCAATAATAATCATCCTGTCAAGTACACCGTATTCTTTTTGTACATTATTAAAATAGCTTTTTCTGTTTGATTTGGCTAATGCACCTAATTCTATTACTTCAACGATTTCTGATTCTTGTGTATCTTTATGGTAAATGCTGGCTGCCTTTGGTACATCTTTATAAACTACAACAATGAGATAATCATTGTCTTCTCTTAGATCATCTACACCTGATGTCCAGGCATATACGCCCCCAATTAAGATCAAGCCTATAATAAGTAAAACAATAACAGTACTTCGTTTGATATTCTTAATTATCTTTTTCTTAGTCTTTTCTTTAACTTCCTGGACAATTACAACTTCTTTTGGCGGAGGCGGTACATCTTCCCTTACAGGTTCAGGTTCCTCTTCGAACGGTTTAATTTCTTCTACTTCAGATACTGGTTTGTCTTCTTTCAATTCTTGAGCTATTTCTTCATCTGTTTTTGATATAGAAATTTCTGGTTCTTCATTTTCATCAGAAATTTCTTCATCAGAAGAAACTGGCTCAGATTCTGATTTTTCCGTCATATCCTCTGAAGACTGAAAAGTCCCCTCCTTTTTTTCATCCATATATCATTACTCAAGAATAATAATAAATAAAAATTTTTTGCATTCCTATTATGGATAATCTTTGATTTATACTTTATCAAGTTTTCCTTAAAAAACAATGTGCCTAATAAAAACGTACATGAAATTCTTCGAATAACATGCACAAAAATATGAAAGTACCCCT
>JACUTQ010000106.1 GCA_014859725.1 Methanosarcinales archaeon
GCCATAAAAAAGTTAAACAGTTATGATACAAGGTTATCTTTCAAACTCAGGTATTTGTAATAGGTGTATTACCGATTATAATAATTGGGATTGTAGACGCCTTTAAACTTGAAACCCTTATATTTATACTCTTGCCAATTGCTTTTAACATAGAGTCTGATCTGAGTAATCCCGGATTTCCTTGGTGAGTGTTATAATCACCCATACATATTAAATTCATATCAGATTTATTATTCTTAAATTCCCAATTCCAGACGATGGACATTTTCACTTCGAAAATTGCCAAGATATTTTCTGGTTCTTGTTCAATATTTTTATTTTTTGAAATGATAACATCAGCCGGGGAATTATTTAGAAGAGCAATTTCACTACATTTTGCTCCCTGAACTGCAAATAACCCTTCATCCTCAACAATTCTTTGGATAAGATCAGTTGTCCATTTTTCGGTAAAATTTCCTATAAGCGAATTTCTACTTTGAAGAGTGCTTTTCTTACCCAGATAATTTTTTGGCCAGTAAGCTAAATATTTATTTTCATTTGTTATATAAAACAACTGTTCAGGTGTTGCATATTCTAATGACTTTGTGAAAAATCTTTTTTCCACATTTTTGTTCCAAAGTTCCATCTAGTGTTTTACCTCTTTCTTTTGCAGCTCAATTTGTATATTATTCTTAATCCTTCTTTCCTCGAAAATAGTACTATCTCATTCCAATATTATCGCATCCATCCTCTCCACCCTGTATTTCCCCTTTAAAATACATTCATCATAAGCTAAACCATATCCCCTGCTCCATACCTCCTTCTATCCTTCAGTTCCTGCTTCTTCCCATTGTTCCATCCATCCACAGCCTGGATATACCCGGTCACCCTGGACAGGTGTTCCACATCATCAGACTTGCAGTTGGGACAGGTATCATGCAATCCTCCAGCCACATGGAAATCGCTCATACATACTGTCATGTCCTTGGTAAACGCAAAATATCCTACCTGGGAGTTCCTGGCCAGATTCATGGCAAACTCCTTCAGGCCTCGGGGATCAGGATGTCCCTCCCCCATGAAGATATGCAGGATATTCCCGCCATCCACTATGGGGAAGAAGACATGCTCTATATCGATCCGCTCGGGGAGGGAAATGTTGGCTCCTGGCGGCACATGGGTACCGTTTGTATAATATATGGGTAGGTCGCGAGTTTCGCTCAGACGGGATTCAGCAGCTGCCAGGTCGCCTTTTATAACTTGTTTAGCATAATCTTTGTATTCCTTATGAAGCAGATCGGACACGGCAAAGCGCTGACACGTGGTCTCGGCCGGCGTCCGGGCCAGTGCTATTTCAATATTATGTTCTTTTGAAAGTTCATTGGCATAGAATTCCATCTCGAACATGGTCCTGATAGCCAGTTTCCTGGCATCTTCGTTTTCATGCATCTGGAAGCCGGTATGGTGCTGTATCATCTCATTAATGCCTGCCACACCGATAGTATAAACCAGTCCCTCCAGATCCACGGCCATGGTTCCCTTCTTTCCTGTAACAGGGTCCTTGGGACGCTGGGTGGCAAAGGGCATCCTGCCCCTCTCAACGATATTGTCCATCCAGTACCGTTTGATCTTGAACACTTCAATTGTCTTGTCCATCAACGTCTTCAGATTCCGGAATAGGAGATGGTCGTCTCCCTCTGCCTCATATGCAGCCCGGGGGCAGTTCAGAGAGACGACCTGCCAGGCACCCATCGAAAAGTGCTGGCCATCTTTAAAGTACATTTTTTCTTCGAACAAAGAATCCTTATCTGCCGTGGTAGAGAAATTATATGCACAGCACTGGTAGCATGAAATACCTTCTCCAGCTCCCCGGTACTGAGGCAGCTGGTTGTCGAAATACGGCGCACCGAACTTGGCAGCCAGCTTAAAGGACAGGGTGTAGAGCTCGTCATAGGTAAGCAGTTCAGGATGTTTTTTATTGAATTCTTCATCCTCCTGCATAAAATCGGGTTCAATACTGATCTCAGGCTTGGGGAAATTGAAGGGCTTACCCCAGTAATCCCCTTTCAGCATCACATTCATCAATGCTTCAAAGCTCACCCTGACCTCGCGCTCGAACTCGCCATAGGTCCTTAAGGGCGCCATGTCTCCATCCCAGACACGCCCCTTGAAGACCACGGGTTTGTCCCGCCAGAGTTTTGGGATTCCCGGCGAGAGCTGTACGGATGAGAATACCAGCTGGCCGCCTCTCGCGACCATCATCTGGGTCATCTCATAAACGAACATCTGCATCAGCTGTTCGATCTCTTCGTACGCCATCCCCTCAAAGTAAGGTGCGATAAAGGTAAGAAAATTATAGAATCCCTGCCCGCCTGCAAAGTTTGTCTGGGCGCTTCCCAGGGCTTTCACTGCATGCAGTATTGCCACTTCAGCTTTCTTGGCCGGACCTGCCACGCTGGCTTTTGTCCCGGACCCGTCTGGCATCAGGCCGTAATAGAAGAAATATCTCAGGTCCCAGTCCTGGCAGAAGGCCCTGGTTCCCAGGTATTCCAGATCATGAATATGAATATCACCGTTTAAATGGCTGTCAGCCAATTCCGGCGGGAGTAATAGCAGGTATTGTTCCTTGGATATCTTATCTGCCTTCTTCTTATGGGATGTCTCTGCATTCTCCTGCAGGTTGGCATTATCCTTGGCTTCGAATCCTGTACCGATATCTATCTTATACGCATCGTAGACCGGAGTACCCACCCTGGTCGAGATGTTCCGCCATTCAATATGGCCCTTTTCCAGCAGGACAATATTGACCAACTCTCTTACTAAGGGTCCTGACAGGAATTGCACACCCATCTTACGTATGCGGTTCTCGGTCTCCTTGGCGATCTCCCTGGCGATCTCTTCAGTGGCAGCGGGTTTGTTATAGAACTTTTCGCTGAGGACAGTTTCTTTTAGAAGCTGTTTAACAATAGTATTGCGGTCCCATTCCATTAAGTGACCGTCTGTTGTCCTGACTTTTGGTAATGTGGAGATCTCATCTCCCATCAGGGTTTGCTGCACCAGTGCTTTTTCGTTATTTGCCAATATATCCACCATCTCCTCTCCCGTTATTTCATGAGTCGCCTGTAATCGTTGCATTTTTTTAAACCTCTTATCACATACCTGCAATAATATCTTCCACTTTCTGACGGTCTATGGTATCACCGTTGAATAGCTCTTTGGTAGTATAGAACCTGTTCTGGATCTGGAGTACAGGTGCTGACATGGTAAATACACTGTTCATGGTCAGTTCAGTTAATGCAGCAGGAGTGCTCATGTCCATTTCATTATAAGCAATCCCTGAATCACTTAATATCTTTTTCAGTATCTGGCAGTTAGGACAGACTTTTGTGGAATATATTGTTATTTGTGACATACTATCGCCCCATCGGTAAAGATTGAATTAATAGGAGAAGATATAATGATATTTTGAACTAGATTTGAATATAATGATTATGTATTTGTTATCTATACTGGTAACAGATATACGGATTGGAACACTCGGAATATTTGTTTCACAATCACCAGGCAACATAGGGTGGTATCAGTTCTGGTAACAGATGGGTTCAGGACAATTAAATAATTTGGCAAATTATAAGCTTGTACCTGATTATCAAGTCCAAATATAATTGTATTCCTGGTTGATATTATGAAATTAGACGAAATAACAATAACAAGAGCCATTGTAGAAGAATTCACATCAGATTTTTTAACATGTACTGATACAGAAGTTGCACTGGTTGGGGGAGGTCCTGCAAATCTGGTTGCTGCTAAAATACTTGCCGAAGCAGGTGTAAGCACGGTGCTCTTTGAGAGAAAACTGGCTATCGGAGGCGGCATGTGGGGTGGTGGTATGATGATGCCCAGGATAGTTATTCAAGAAGAGGCAAAGCGCATCCTGGATGACTTCGGAGTCAGATATAAAGAATACAAAACCGGCTATTATGTGGCAGACTCAATTGAATGCGTATGCAGGCTGGCCTCTGAAGCCATTTCTGCGGGAGCAAAGATCTTCAATCTTATCAGTGTGGATGATGTGATGATCAGGGAAGGTGATGCAGTAACCGGTCTGGTTATCAATTGGACAGCAGTAGGCTTGCAAAAACTTCACGTAGACCCAATGACCATAAGGGCAAGAGTGGTCATAGACGGCACAGGCCACGAAGCCTCAGTCTGTAGCACAGTGGCACGCAAGATCCCGGGAGCATTAACTGTTGTGGGAGAGAAACCCATGTGGGCGGATGTGGGCGAGCACATTATAATGGACAATACAAAGGAAGTATATCCTGGACTTATAGTCACAGGCATGGCAGCCAATGCTGTTGCCGGGGCACCAAGGATGGGCCCTGTCTTCGGGGGCATGCTGCTCTCTGGTGAAAAGGCTGCCAGGCTGGCCATTGCAAAACTGGACATCAAGTAGCGAACAAAAAACGTTTATCAAATCCTTGCATTCTTTAGTCCCATGCCTGTCATTAACGCTGATCTTCATATCCATTCAAAGTACAGCATGGCGACCTCAGGTCGTATGGACATACCAACACTGGGAGTTGAATCTGTTAAAAAAGGTATCCAGCTTGTGGGTACAGGAGACTGCCTGCATCGCAAATGGCTGGATGAGATCAAATCTTTGCCAGAAGTGGCTGATGGTGTCTATGGAAAGGACTCTGCCAGGTTCGTGCTGACTGTTGAGCTGGAAGATACAGACAGGGTGCATCATCTGCTTATTGTGCCTGATGTGGCCAAAGCAGAGGAGATCAGGGAAGCAGTCGAGCCACTTTCGGTCAATATCGATACCGACGGCCGTCCAAACGTGAATCTGAATGGCATCCAGATAGCAGAGATCGCAAGGGATGCGGGAGCGCTCATTGGCCCGGCCCACGCATTTACACCCTGGACCGCCATGTATGCCTACCATGACAGCCTGACCAGCTGCTATGGGGACATGGCACCATATATTAGCTTCGTGGAACTGGGCTTGAGTGCAGATACTGACCTTGCTGACCGTATCAGTGAATTGCACAGGTTAACATTCCTGACAAACAGCGATGCACACAGCCCCTGGCCTAATAAACTTGCCAGGGAATTTAATAGGTTCCAGATGGAGGATATTACGTTTCCAGAGCTGGAAAAGGCCATATTGCGAATTGATGGACGAAAGCCTGTCATGAATGTGGGCCTGTTTTCCCAGCAGGGAAAATACCATGAATCAGCATGCATTCGCTGTTATCAACATTATACCCTGCGAGAGAGTGTGATGAAGAACTGGCGCTGCACGTGCGGTGGAAGGATCAAGAAAGGGGTCGTGGACAGGGTGGAGGAAAAGGCTGATACTACCGGCCATCCCGATCACAGGCCACCGTACCTGCACCTGTTCCCTTTGTCTGAGATTATCATGATGGCTCTGGGAGTGGCAAGTACCACCACTAAGAAGGTGAAAAGTAACTGGGAAATATTGGTGGATCTGTTCGGTAGTGAGGTGACAGTATTGCTGGAAGCCGAACTTGACGGTATTGAGGGGGTGGATACCAATGTTATCCGTGCCATACGAAAGTTCCGGAAGGGCAAGGTCAGGGTTGTACCCGGGGGAGGGGGACAGTACGGCAAAATTGAGATCTTGGAAAATGAAATTGATGATATGGCTGAAGCACCAAACCAGGATGAACCCCAGCGATCCCTGTTTGAATATTAAAAAATTATTTCCGGGTGATTATGGATTACACGTACTGGTACCTGTTTCCTCTCGGGATAATTATTGCCACATTGGCAATGTCAGCTGGCATTTCCGGAGCTAATTTCTGGATACCGGTATATCTGATCCTCATTAAACTCGACCCGTTGATCAGCTTCTGGTTAGCGCTTATAACTATGATTTTTGGTTTTGGGAGCGGGGTAATCAGAAATGTATACCAGGGATCGGTCAACTGGTATATTGTCAGACAATACCTTATTATCACAGTCCCGACCGCTATTTTAGGTTCACTGTTAACATCCTACATTGATGGCAATTTTCTCATACTCATATTTGGCTCCTTCATTTTCATTTATGGAACGTACATGCTCAAAAGCTGCTTCACTTCCCAAAAAGCAGCGGGAAAACATCAGAAGGTATTCTGGGGAATAGGTTTCATGGCGGGATTTCTTAAAGGGCTCATTGCGACGGGCTTGGGTAAGTTGATCGTGCCCGGGATATGGAACCATGAAAAGATCGACCATCCGTCCCAGGTTATCGGGTCGGCCGTTGTCATCATATTTATTGTTGATATTGTGGCTGCTGTTACCAGGATGAATCCTGGGTTTGTAAGTGGGCTTGTGGAGAATAGAAATATATTGTTCAATGTTCTTATCTTCGTATTACCTTCGGTGGTTATTGGTGGGCAGATAGGGCCGCGGATTATTAAGGATGCAAATGCTGAACAGTTAAAGGTCTATATCTCGGTGATGTTGATATTTGTGAGTGTGTTGATATTTTCAAGATTGGTGTGAATTTATTATTAAGCATTAGAAATGAGACATAAACGAGGTGTATAAGGAGGGAATCTCCCGATAGTGCCGTTCGTGACGCAGAGGGATGCCGAAGACGGTAGGAAAAAAACCGTTGTGCTTGCACTATGATGTTAGTTTTTGCCTGATTGTAAACTGGTCATATACCAGACGATTCCAGTAATGTAGATAATAAGATAGCTCCGTTTCATCATGAGCCCAAATTATAACTGGCTTTTTCATTACCTCTGACTAACCAGAACCGCGTGTCTGATCCGGGGGTCGTTGACTCGTTTGTCAACCAGTATAAGGTCTGAAATCCCAGCCCTGCTCCTTTATCAGGCCCAGAAGTGCCTGGCTTTTTTCAGGAGGTAGCGATAATATCAGTGCAGCTACATGCTTGCACATCCTTTGCTGACTGATCCCCCGCCGCCAGTCCTGGCAGTCGTGCAATATGAACTTCCCGGCATAATCCACATAAATGGAATACCCGCTCACATCAGCTACGATCAGCTCTGGTTCATCCTGAAGCATATCTATATCTTTTACAGCACGACCTCTCTCAAGCCGCCCAATATCTGTGAATTCCAGCAGGGTCTCCTTTATCTCATTGGAGGACACAGCCAGGTATGCAAATTCTGCAAGTGTTGTATCCCTTGCTGCCGGTCTTGCCTGGCCAGCCTGCAAATGCTGCCGCATCAGTTGTTGTTTCGGAGTGGCAATACCCAGCATTTCAAGTACATCCAGACAGTTCTCTGGTGCATGGCCGTGGTAATGGTTGTTGAAGTAGCCCAACACCTGAACCTGCTCTGACAGCTCACGAATGGCACCCACCCAGGTTTCCAGTTCCTGCTGAGAGTAGCGGTAATTGTACCACACGCGACCGCCCCTGCCGTGCCACCTGATATATGCCATATCTTCTGACGACATTTCCTGTTTGGGCAGAGCAGGCCCGTCTGTCATGACCGGGGTGATATTATAACGTTCAAACAAACGGATTACATCATCGGTAAGCCAGGTCCTGTTCCTGTATTCCAGAGCAAAATGATAATCATGAGGCAGGACTGCCAGGAAGCTTTCCACAAGGTTGCATGAGAACTTCAGGCCCGGTGGAAGCTGGATAAGTATGCAGGCAAGCCTGCCAGATCCTTTAAGTGGTCTCATCAGTTCGCAGAAACCTCGTACATCATCTTCGACCCCAGCGGCAATATCAAGTCGCTTTTCATGGGTTACCTGACGATTGAGCTTTACAGAGAACAGAAAATCATCTGGGGTATGGGCAGCCCATCCTAACACCAGGCCGGGTTTTGGATAGCTGTAGAACGTAGAGTTGATCTCTGCTGTATTGAAAATGGACGTGTATGCCTTGAGTTTCGATTCATCCCTCACATATAGTGTGCCCACCCAATCTTTATAGTCCCATCCCGAACATCCAAGTCGTATACTGCCCATGAACTGCAACTCCATTAAGGTTATAAATATGACATTAGATTAACTTTATTGATGTCTGAATATAAGATCGGGGCTGGTGGTTGGGCATATTTCAACATACCGGGCATGGATCCACTAAAAGCTTATTCACAGGCCTTCGATTTCGTGGAAGTGAATACCACCTTTTATCAGACCCCATCCCGGGAAATGGTGG
>JACUTQ010000107.1 GCA_014859725.1 Methanosarcinales archaeon
GGATGTCACTATAAACCCCATATTTGGGTAAATTATTTATTGGGAATTCCCTTACAAGGACAATGCGAATGGCCACCATTCCAAGGGGAGACCTCTTCTCCTTCAAGTACAAATACTGCCATTTTAGTGCCATCTTATCACTTGATATATTCTATATTCCTTTTGAGCTAAAACTATTTGGAAAACAGTAGTAGAAAAATTGTTTCACGTCTCATTGGCCAAAAGGTCCTGGAGCGAGAAATCTATTTCTGCCGAATCCCCATCAACGGTTTAGGTGCCGCTTCCTGTAGCATTCAACCATTTCCAGGTTGGAATTTCAGAAAATACAAGGGAAAACTACTTGCCAAGCCTTCCAGGAAGTCTATTGACAATGTAACACAAAAAATAAGCGACATGATCAAAAAAGGAAAGGCATGGAAACAGGAAGGTATGAATGGAAACCTTCACGCACCGTTCTTAGAGAGTTGGAAAACGGTAACTCTACTCGATCCAGCGTCTTCATCACTTCCTTACCCGCCTGCGTACCAGTGAATCCCCTGCGATGATCTCCTGCAGAACAGCCTCGAACCCTTCATCCGGAGCCAGCGTTCTATCAAGATAGATACCTGTAGTACCCACCCGTGCCCGCCTCATCAGCACCCTGATCCTTTCCTCTACAATATCCAGCCCTACACCCACTTTCCTGGCTACAACACCGGGTGATAGGTCTGATAGGGGTGATTCCACATGTCCTTCTGGTGTAGGTTCGATCAGCATCAATCGTTTATCTACACCAGGCACACGGTTATTAATAATATCATCCAGGTCATCAAGACCCAGCTGGCCCCCAAAACTATAGAAATCCAGTTCCCTATCTGTCGGCTGGATCAGGGGAAACGTGACCATAGCATTATCAGGCAGATAGATGTGAGCTTTAATGAGACCATTGGGTGTTGCCTGCACGAGCTTTCTACCTGTGATCCCAACATCATCCAGTGCCAGCTCCACCCTGAAGGATTGCACCACCCATGGTATCACGATATCGATATCACTACCAGAGGATACATCACCTCTTGCCACACTACCATGGATCAGGCCATCCAATCCTGCATCCCGTAATGCATACATGATACTGGCAGCTTTTTTCCTAAGGCTGCTCAGCATATCCCATCTATCAGACTCATAGAGAAGGATCGAATGATCTCCCATTGTAGCGGTCTTGCGGCGCATATAGTATGTACGATGTCAGTCCACGTTTATAAATTCGAAGTATGAAACATGAAACACCTGAGTCTTTAGATCAGGTGTAGTTCACATAACAAGACTGTCAGATAGGTATGTTCAACATCGGATCCTCCATCTCCAATCTAGTCATTCGGCTGGAGAGGCTGATTCGAGACACGGATTTCGATTTACACGGATTTGAAGTTGTTTGGGTTTGAACATCGAACATAAATGTACAACAAGTGAGTGCCTACCTCAATTTTCAGCTAAATCCATGTCTATTAAGGATATTTTCACGCACTTTGAATGCACTTTCATACATCTGTTTTGCATCCTCTATTTTACCCATATCTTCCAACAAATTTCCCAGATTGTTCAGGGTAACAATAATTGATTGATACGAAATGTTATTAAGTTCGCTATCAAGCAGTTTATCGAATATTTTAAGCACCTGTAGATACTTATGTTTTGCTTTATCCTGCAGTCCTATACGTACGAACAAGTTCCCCTGATAATTCAGGGTCGCAGCAACATCTGCCTGGTAAGAAACGTTATCTGGTTCGGCACTGAGTAACTCTTCACGCATTTTGAGTGCACAGTCATACATATATTTTGCGTCTTCAGTCCTTTCTCCTATAGCCATCACGCCCCCCAGATCATTCAGGGTCGCACCAATAATTGATCGATATAATACGTTATCAGGTTCGTTCTCAAATGGTTTATCGAACATTTTGAGTATTTGTAGATATTTCTGCTTTGCGTCATCTGGCAGTCCTAGATGTACTAGCAAGTTTCCCAGTTTATCCAGGATCGCAGCAGCATCTGTTATGTATGAAATGTTATCAGGTTCCTGTTTTAACATTTTTTGATGTATTTCAAGAGATCGTTCATACTCTTGTATTGCTTCTTCACTCTGCCCTTTCTCTTCGAGCATTTTTGCCAGTTTATCCAGGATTGCAGCGACATCTGCCATAATTGAAACGTTCTCAGGTTCCAGCTCGAGCCTTTTTTGATTTATTTGAAGAGCTTGTTCATACTTTTGTATTACTTCTTCACTTTGCCCGATCTCTTCCAGTATTTTTGCCAGCTTATCCAGGATCGCAGCAACCTCTGCTTGGTATGAACCATTATCAAGTTCTCCTTCAAGCAGTTTTTCACGTATCTTGAGTGCACTTTCATACTTTTGTTTTGCCTCTTCCATCATCCCCCGATCAGCCAGCAGGTTTCCCAGATTAAACTGGGTCATGGCGACATTTGACAGACAAGATAGGTCATCAGGGTCACTTTCAAGCAGTTCAAGGTATAATGTTAGTGCTCTTTCATACCTCTGTTGTGCCTCCCCACTCCTTCCCATATCTGCCATCAAATTTCCCAGATTATTCAGGGTCGCGGCAAGCAATGTATTAAAAAAGGGTTCCGAATGCGCCAGTTCATCGAGAATGTAAAATGCTTTTGTGTAATACTTCAGTGCTTCATCATATTTTCCTGTAGATTTCAGGAGATTACCGATTGTCCCCAGGATAATAGATAAGATGTCAGGAGCCTGTCCCTTTAGAGCATGGTTTTCTGCGATTGTAAGGCTTTCAAGCGCTTCAATGTACTGCCCGCTATTGAGCTGTGATTCACCTTTTTTGAGGTGCCGTAATGCCATATCTTTTCCCTGCTTTGACATGTTTTCTTAAGACACCATCACTTGAATAAATACATATTGTTATTCGATATCATATGGCCGGATAGATAATAGATTGTCGAGCGAAGATCAGTAATGTTCTAGCTTTTCCATGATCTCCGAGTCACGGACCCCGGACGTCGCTTCGCTCTGTCCTGGGCATCTGAAGGATGCTCAGGATTTTTATTGACTATTGTCAAAATCAATATTTCAAATCAGGTGCCTGTTTTTTCTTTAAAACCAAATATTAATTTTAAATTTTGACTTATTCAACTTCGAAAAATGCATCTAATTTTCCTTCAATTTTTGCTTTGCTCATCTTTCGATATTCTAATATCTCTTCTGCAGATGCACCCTTATCTTTGAACTCATAGAATGTATTTTCACCAAGCAATATATAATGCCAAGTACAATTCATTCTATCTTCAAGGTTTAGCTCATTAATTTTATTAATCCAATCTACTGTTGCCAATCTTTTTTGTATTACATTTGGATTTTTCACATCTTTTTGAGCTTTTGTTTCAACGATGTAAATATTGTCATCAATCATTACAATAAAATCTGGATAATAATGAGATAGAAGTCCATCTTCCCTGATGTATGTTACATGGGCGAAATCATGATAATATTCATTAATTTTGATAAATGCTTTAACCTTTGAATCTTTATTTACAAATTCTATGAAGCTTTTCTCAAATCCCCCCTTATGAGATGGATAAGGCAATTTTTCATAAATCGCTTTTGATACATCCAATGAAAATTTTTCCCTCATCTTCAATTCATCTACTTCGGAGAAATACCTCTTAATTATGGTTGCTTCTGTCACATCGATATTATTTTGTAGCTCATATATTGTCTTACTAACATTTAGCACAATATGGGATACAATTCGTGATTTTGAAAGAAGCAAAACTCTCCAATTGTTATCTTCTAAAGGATTAAACTCCTGATCAAAAAGCTTGTGCCGTATGTAGTTATCTGCTAACCTTGCTATCTCTGCGTTGTTAATCTGCATCATAGGGAAGGATTTTTTCACTTTTCTCTTCCCAACATCTACAAACATTGAGGAAACCCCTTTAACAAGTTTTGCTATAAATTCATTATAACTTTTTGCAGTGAATATGTCTGCCGTTATTGAATATTCTCCAAATCTTGTCTTTACTGTAATTTCTTCTGAATAGAAAACATCTCCATCAGTCGGAACTAATTTCTTCAAGTCTTCAAGACGTATTGGAAATGGTTCCAAGTTGTCAAGAGATAACTCAGTTGGAATAAGATTTTCTTCCCTGTCTTGAAGGATTATTGGAAAATAGAAATCATAATTCTGATAATCTTCACGCAATCCTACTTTGATTATATCTCCAAGAACGCTTTCTCCTAGTTCGAGGTCTTCTTCACTTTTTCCAACGATTCCTTCTTTAATTAAATCGTCATAAAATTCAATAAATGCAGGATGTTCAACTATACTTAAAAGGTCTAAGTAATTCGCAGGCTCTTCTTTCTTTTCTAACAGTCTATACCTGTTCTCCCTTTTTAGTTCAGTAAATTCAGGCTCTCTCCACATGAGCCTTAAACCCCTTCCAATTGTCTGTTCTAAAAGAATATTTGACGATGTAGCTCGTAAGGGAACGATTACACAAATGTTATTAACATCAAAACCTTCTCTTAACATCAAAACTGAGATAATAATTTTTGGATTTACATGGTTATCAACATTGAATAGTTTTTGTTTTATGTGCTCCCATTCCTGTTGTGTAACATCTCCTTTTTTGTTTGAATGAATTTCCATTACTTCATCTTCTGACAACCCTTCAAACGTAGTTAAAAAATCAGTGACTAAAGGAGCCACTTTTGTATCTTCACAGATGACAAACATTTTTGGATGCTTATTTGAGATTCCATGTTTATCTGATGTAAAACTGACAAAGTCTTGTTCCAGTATTCTTAATTTTTTAAGCCCTGCCCGTAACATAACTTTTTGGCCTTCTGAAAGGGCGATAACGGACGTTCCTTCCTTTTCAGCTTTGAATTCAAGCGGCAGAGACGCAATTTCTTTTCTCTTATCTATGGCTATTGTTTTTACTAATCCTGTTTTAATAGCAGACTTTAAGTCAAAGTCAACAATAATATGGGGGAAGAACTGTTTTGTTCTCTTCTGTCCAGAACCTGAAATATTATATGGCGTTGCAGAAAAGTCTATCTGAATAAATTTCTCATTCTTTGGTTTTGCAATTTTTGATAAACTTTTTTGCCATTCAACCTCAAAGACCTCTCCTGCTTTCTTTACTTCATGGATGTGATGGGCTTCATCATTGAATACTAATAGATCCGGGAGATTAGCAAGGTATTCAATTTCATTGCCTCTGAGATATTTATTATCTAATGAGTTGAGAGTATGCCCAGCAGTTGTACCTGGAGCAATAGGTAATACGTCTTTCACAACTTGAGTGGGGTCTTCTAAGGGAGAATCGATTTCTTGTTCCTCTTCCACACCTGCCAATAAATGCCAGTTTGTAATCGCTATTAATCCTTCACCAGTTACTTTTTTACCGATTTCATCTTTATTAGCTACATTTGATTGTATAAAACCAAATATTTCATCTTTGTATGCAGAAGGGATGAAAAGCTCTTTAAATGTCTTGAAGTCGGATTTATCAAAGTTTCTATTAATGTTACCTGTTTCATCTATTTGTTCTTTTCCAAGGTATGCATCTAACAGCCTTTCATAAACGATTATGCCGGGTGCAATAATAAGAAAATTTTTTGTAAAATGTCCTGTTGGCTGGTCTTCATGTTTTGCATTGAGATACTGCCATATCAATAAGGCATTTAATACCCATGTCTTACCTGTGCCTGTTGCCATTTTAATGGCATACTTTGGATGACTGTATTTATCCTGTTTCAGATTCAACAAGTCCATTTCTTGAAGCAGTTCTGGATTTACAGACATATACATGTCCATCACATTTTTTGTTTTCAGAACTTCATGCATGTAAATGGTGTTGAGTATTGCCTGTTTTTGTCCTTCATGAAAGTTGAATTTACGTGTTTCACAGAATGCAGGGTGGAACCAGTAGCGTAGCAGGTCTTTTGTTATTGGACTTACTTTATCAAGCAAGTCTCCATCTCCATCAGCCCATTCCTGATTTACTGTTTTTGAAATGGCACTGGCAAATTTTAAAGGGATGCTCCCCGTTCCTAATGTTGTCGGAGTGACCATCCTAATTCACCTCTAAAACTGCAACACTTTCAAATCCGAAAACATCAACAGCTTTAACACAGACCTTTCTTTTTCCTTTTATTTTAGGAACTACCAGTTTTGCTTTTCTTACGACTCTGAAAGGGTCATCGTCGTTAAACGTGTTAGACCTGTAATCCTGCCATTTGCTCCTGAAAACCTCTCCGTCGTAATCAGGGTCTATGCTCCAGTATTCAATAAGGGTCAACGGGTCTTCAGCTATTACATTTTCAAGTTTTTCTTTATTCTTGTCATCCAGCGGCAGTGCATCAGGAGATAGTAAAATATAATTTTCAAGTTCTATGACAAGTTCGTCTTCCTCGTCATTGTAGCTTTTCTTTTGGACCGGTTTGACAGTCAAGTATTGTAACGACGAGAACCGTATTTGTCCTGATGTTATTAGCTTTTCATAACTTGCTTTTGTTTTCAATTTATCCAGTAAATCTGGCGGAATTACTAAAACTTCCAGCTTCGGGTCATTTAAGTTGTTAATGACATCTCCTATATCTGATACAAAGTTCCAGCCAAGAACCACAACCTTATCCCACCCGCCCATGAAAGTGTTCCTCAATTTTTGGGCTTTGTTGATTATGTTGTACCCTGTCATCCTTGAAGGCGAATCCACGAACACAAGTGTCTTTGACTGTTTGATGTATCCCAGATTGGCAGGTACTCCTTCTCCAGAAGGGAATGGCAGGGCGCCGTAAAGATTCATAACGACCTGTGCAAGGTCGCCAATTCTCCTGAATGATGAAATTTCGTACTGTTCTTTCTGGTAATCTCCTATTGACTGAAACAGGAAAGGTTTTGCATCCTGGTCAATTAGACGCTTTCGCATTATCAGAGATGCGGGTTTTCCCAGGTCAGACATAATCCAGCGCCTGCCAAGGTTTTCGGCAACAGCTCCAGTTGTGCCAGAGCCTGCGAAGAAGTCTGCAATTATTGAGTCTATATTTGAAGATGCTAAAATAATTCTTTCTGCAATTTTAGGGTCCTTTAAAGTGTCATATTGTCCAGCACTAATTCTAATTTCTTTAGGAATATGACTTCCAGTTCTGATGTCAGTCCAATAATCCTCTATTATTTTACCTTGCTCGTCTAATTGTTCAAGATATTCATCATCAGCCCGACCAGTTAAAGAAGTTTTACCTGTCGCCTTATTAGATTTTTTGTAATTCACACGTATATCATCTTCATTAAAAATACGTTCACTTGTTTTTCCATAAAAATACATAACTTCATGTTTGCGAGGAAAATTATTTTTTTGATTTGTCGGGCCTGTGTAACAAAGAACAATCTCATTCACAAAGTTCTCCTTCCCAAAAATATCATCCATAATAACTTTGACATAATGCCCCACATGCCAGTCAATATGCACATATATCGAACCCCGCTCTGACAGCAGTTCCCTCATGAGCACCAGCCTTGATACCATCATTTGCAGATAGGATGCTGTTCCATCCTTCCATGTATCTGCATAAGCAAACTGCTCAATAACCGTGGGTTTTTGTTCAATATCTGTGCCCGGCAGATGTATCTTTGTCCGGTAATCAGCTTTTGAATCAAACGGCGGGTCAATGTATATCAGGTCTATCTTACCACGCATGGACGGAGTGTTGCCATTGCCTGCCAAAAGTGCCTGCATGGCAAGAAGATTATCACCATAGATAAGCCTGTTGAACCATTCGTTCTTGTAATCGATTTTTATACTTTGCCCGAAGTATCCACCTTCTGCTTTTGTTGGCAGGACAAGTTCATTTGTTTGTAGTGTTATTCTGTTTTTTGAAGATAAACCATCTAAGATTTTCTGGGCTTCTTTCTTTCCTTGTGAAACGATTTTAGGGAGGTCTTCTATGAGTGAAATTGCCATTTTAATGTCTCCTAAAGTTATTTTTCGAACATTTTCATTCCTTAATTTTAATAAAATCTTCTCCTTTAATTGGAGCTGGACAGGACGAACCTAATTCTCTTAAAAAAGTGCTGCTCTGTACTTTTGCTAATCCCT
>JACUTQ010000108.1 GCA_014859725.1 Methanosarcinales archaeon
CAATCCTTCTTTTATTGTTTGTTTATAATCTATTTAAAACAGTTTAATAGATAGGATCTTTTAATCCTGTTTGAAACTTACTACTTCGACTCCTGCGCTTTTAAAAAACTTTATAGCTTCATTATCTGGATAGGGATTTGCATATACTACCCTTGTTATCCTGGAATTGATGATCATTTTGGCACATAAAACACATGGTTGATGAGTACAGTACAACGTGGCATTCTCTACACTTACACCATGCAATGCTGATTGGATAATTGCATTCTGTTCAGCGTGAACGGCTCTGCAAAGCTCGTGCCTGGTACCTGATTTGATGTTTTGCTGCTGGCGAATGCAGCCAATATCGAGACAATGCTCCAGGTTCCTGGGTGCACCATTATATCCAGTGGCCAGGATCCTCTTGTCCCGAACAATGACCGCACCTACTTTTTTTCTCAGGCAGGTTGTCCTTTTGGCAACAACTTCAGCAATTTCCATAAAATATTCGTCTAATGTGGGTCTTTTATCCATGTTTTCCAAATATGAACTTTTTTTGAGGCAAAATGATAGTAAAAGGTAAATAAGTTATGATATATCTACAGCTTAATTATTTTGAAATGAGACCGTTATTATGATTTATTATTTATTATTTATGGTGTAAATTAATGAAGACCATCGACACAGAACATTATATAACATCCTATCTTGGACGATTCTCAATAAAACAGATGATCGCCATACCAATGGTGGCATTATTAGTATCTCTAATAATCCTGGGCTGGTCATATTATAGTACAGGCAGCCCGGTCGAACTGGGTGTTGAATTTACAGGGGGTACCATTGTAACTCTTGAATCTCCTGATTCATATAGCTCGGTACAGCAGGAATTTGCTTCCCGGTTCCCTGATACCCCACCCATAAGTGCAAGAGACGCAGGTGGCGGGCGGGTATTGCTGCAGTTCGGTCCCATGGACATATCCCAGCAATTAGAGCTTAATAAATACATTAGTTCCAATTACGGTCAGGATGTATACCTGAAACAGATGAGTGCCTTATATGGCACAAACCTGCAGCAAAGTGCCATTAAAGCAGTCTTTTTTGCATTTATTGGTATGGCCATTATTGTATATTTCATTTTTAAATCAATAGTCCCTTCAGGAGCTGTTGTATTGTCTGCTTTTTCTGATATTATAATTGCAGCCACCCTTATGAACCTGTTCAACATATCGTTGTCGCTTGGAACTGTAGCAGCATTGTTAATGCTGATCGGTTACTCAGTCGACAGTGATATCCTGCTTACTACAAGGGTGCTAAAAAGAAGGGGAACTACTGACGAAAAATTACGGGCAGCTATGAAGACCGGTCTAACCATGACCTCAACCACACTGGCAGCAATCTTTGTACTGTTCGTAGTCAGCACCTTTGCCCATTTCGTAACATCATTTTCCAGGATCGATATCATATCTGATATTTCAATAGTGCTGCTTTTGGGTCTTATAACTGATCTTATGAACACCTGGATGTTGAATGCTGGTATCCTTAAATGGTACACTTCCAGGGACTCATCCACCAGGAAGAAGAAAAGGGGGCGAAAGAAATGAACGGTGAAGAGGGCGAGAAAGGACTCAGCAGCGACTACAGGGTCATTCTGCTGGTGGGAGCATTAATATTATCTTTGATCATTTTATTTTTGCCTGCCGTATTTCCGGAATTGAATTATGGAGGGCTCAGGTATGGCCTGGACCTTGACGGGGGTTCATGGCTCCAGCTTAGACCTGAAGGAGCTTTGGTCCAGATAGATGCTGATCTGGGTCAGATCATCAGTCAGGAATATGGAGCATTATTGAACGAAACCATTACACTGACCAAAGAAACCACATCCGAAGTGTCATTTACTACCAATAAAGCTGTCACTGATAAACAAATCGAATCATTAGGGTACGGTCAGGCTACTGTATTGACCAGGGGAGGGATTACTACTGTAGTTCTACAGGTATCAAAAACCCAGGTCATTACCAGATATCTTGAAAATAAATATAAAACAGAAGTCGTGATTATTGAGGACAGGGATGGTTTGTGGTTCGAGATCAGAAAAAAGACATCTGCTGAAGAATTGGAATCAATATTGATACCTGTAAAGGGATCAATATTAGCATATAAGGACGGGGTATCACCTACCACGCTGGCAGATACAAAAATAATACTTGAAAATAAATTGAATCTTTTTGGTCTGAGCGATATCAAACCAACCATTGTGGATAATGAATTTATTCTGATCGACCTGGCTGGAATAGATATAGATACTGCCCTGGACCTGGCAGGGACCCCTGGTAAATTTGAGATACGGATCCAGACAAAAGGAAATGAAACCCAACATGCCATTTACGGAGAAGATATTCAGTCGGTAGGTTTCCATAAAACTGACCGATTTGGAATCTGGGGTGTACCCTTTACCCTGACCCTGCAGGGTGCTGAAGCATTACAACAAGTAGCTATTGAGACAAATGCTGTTAATGATCCGGACAACCACAACGTAATAATGTTGCTGGATAATAATGAGATCTATAGTGCGCCTTTATCAAAAGACCTGGCAGACAGCCTGAAATATGTACCAGCACAACAAATGATAGCATCATTCGGTACTGATAGCGGGAGCAAAGAAAGGGCAAAACAACTGGAAACCCATTTAAGGGCCGGTGCACTGCCCGTTAATGTGGAAGTTATAGGTTCCGGACAGGTACCAGCTTCTCTTGGAGCACAGTTCAAGGAACTGACAGCTATTGCAGGCTTACTTGCCATCATTATGGTGTCATTCATTATCTACCTTAGATATCGCAGAAAAGAGATCATGCTCCCCATGATCCTGACTTCCTTAAGTGAAGTTGTAATGATACTGGGTTTTGCATCAGCAGTGAAATGGCAGCTTGACCTGCCCGCCATTGCAGGCATAATTGCTGTTATAGGAACTGGTATAGACCATCTGGTGATCATTACTGATGAAGTGCTGTACGAAGGGAAACTACCCCCCACAAAGATATATCTCACCAGGATATCCCGGGCATTCAGCATTATTTTTGCAGCCGCAGCCACTACCATTATCGCAATGATATGGCTGGTCTGGATGGGATTCGGTGCAATGAGACTTTTTGCGCTGACCACAATAGTAGGTGTGCTGATCGGGGTCTTAATAGCCAGACCTGCTTATGCCAGGATAATCAAAGAAGTGCTGAAGGAAGAGCAGGACGAATAATGACTGTTAATGATATTGTTCTTATCAGATACGGTGAGATAGCTCTGAAGAGCAGCACTGTCAGGAACCGGTATGAAAAAACCCTTATGTCCAATATACGATCCATGCTTGATGCAGGGAGCATTGAGTACAGCGATATTTCCAGGGAATGGGGGCGTATTTATATTCATACGACAGACCCGGACGCTGCAAAAAGTGCTTCAAAAGTATTCGGTGTGGTATCGGTCAGTCCAGCCATCACCTGTGCACCTACCCTGGAATCTGCAGCGTCCAATGCTGCCGATGTAGGTGAGGTATTTATTAATGAAGGTGATTCATTTGGAGTTAGACCCAGACGTTCGGGCAGACATTCATTTTCAAGCCGGGATATTGGTGTGGCCTGTGGCGACGCAATATGGGAACGGATCGAGGACCGCCATCCCATGGTTGATCTTACATCTCCTGACAAAGAGATATTTGTTGAGATCAGGCAGGACCATGGATATGTATTTACTGAAATTGTCCAGGGCGTGGGCGGTCTGCCATTAGGTACACAGGGACGGATGGTTGCACTTGTATCAGGTGGTATTGATTCACCTGTGGCAGCCTGGCTTATGATGAAACGGGGCTGTGTGGTCATTCCTGTGTATGTCAACAATGACCCCTTTTCAGATGAGACTACAAGACAGAGGGCATTTGAATGCATCCGTGTGCTCCAGAATTGGGCTCCGAGTCATCCTTTTACAGTATACGAAGTCCCGAATGGTGATAGCCAGGTATCATTTTTATCTGAGTGCAATCCCCACTATACCTGTGTGCTCTGCCGCAGGATGATGTACAGGATAGCATCTGGCATAATGGAAAAAGAGCATGCTCTAGGCATAATAACAGGTGCGTCACTGGGGCAGGTTGCCAGCCAGACAGCTGAGAATATGCTGGCAGAAACCTGCGGGATACATGTACCCATCTACCATCCTCTGATCGGTCTTGATAAGACTGAGATCGTGGATATTGCCAGAAGGATCGGGACATTTGATGCGTCCACAAAACCTGCCACTTGCTGTACTGCAGTACCTGAAAAACCTGTTACAGCTGCAAAATGTAAAAATATATGCAACGAAGAAGCAGAGATAGATGTGCAGGTCCTGCTTCAAACCGCCATGTCTGGCGCTAGAATCGTTCCCTCATCAGAATATATTTGAAATTTATCATTGGCCGTTAATAGTCTCAAGCATGGTTTTAGCTACCTGCAAAGCCTCGTCTTCGGTCTTTACATGTTTTACCAGCATCCTGCCTGCAGGAAATAATGATACTTCAGCCTCTCCATGATCAAATATGATTATTTGTGGAGTGATGACTTTGGCCTTTAGGATCTTTCCTGCCCGCTTTAGATCGATTCCTGTAAATACATTGACTTCAAATGCTGTTTTACCGGAACACAGGCTTACTGATATTTTTCTGGACAACATTCTATTTATTCCTCAAATTACATTATATAGTATATTTGATAATAGTAAATTGTTATAGTATAATTTCTCTGGTTCGATCATGAAAACTTGGAAAATCTTCTTGAAATGTTTCATAATTCTTTTATTGATACTATTTGTGACCCCGCAAGCTTATGCAGAACAGAGGATTTATACTACATTGGTCGACGGTACCAGCATTTACTTATCCCCGGGTGAGACCTGGCCTTTTTATCAGGGATATTCATTTTCCCTTAAAAGTGTCACTGATGATAAAGGATGGGTGGTATTAAAACTTAATGATACAATAATAAAATCTGCGGTTTTACCACCTGGTGAGACCTTTTATTATAATGTTACACCACCTGATTCCAATGAACATGTCATCTTCAGCCTGACTGTTTCAGGGATATATTCTGGAGAAGATTCAGACATTGTTACTTTCTCTCCAGTATATCAATATAGTAACTTAGATCTCTCTTCAGCAACCCCTATTCCAACACAAGGTCCAGATAATTCAGATAATAATACAAATACATTTAATTCAACCACTAACCGTGCAGATTCCCCTGGATTCAATATCCTGGTTACAGTAATTATAATATGTATTTGCAGTATATTTATACGAAAATCAAGATAACAAAAAAAACATATTAAAAAATGGATAAAGGAATTTTAACAATGATACGACCGTATATCGAGATGTTACGCCCTGAGATCGCTGATATGGACCTGGCGCTTCCGGCAGCCAGTGCCCTGCTTGCAACCTATTATGTTACGGGTGGCCCACCAGATGTGTTGCCATTTGTCGTGGCTGTAGTAGGGGCATATTTCGCTATAACCAGTTCTTATGTATTAAATGATTATTGCGACGTGGATATTGATTGTATTAATCTTCCAAATCGTCCTCTTCCTTCATCACGGATTTCGCGGAAAAATGCACTTTCATATGCTGTCCTGCTGGCAGTGATAGGAGGGGCTGCTGCTTTTTATCTTAACCCTGAATCACTTTTGGTTTTTATTATTGCAGCATCAGTTATCACTTTTTATTCAATTATGGCAAAACGCACCACATTTTTAAGCTTTGTACCTGTGGGCATCTCATACGGGCTTGTTCCCATAGGTGTCTGGCTTGCTTTTGATCCGGCAGGAATTTTGAAACCAGGTATTGATCCTCAAATACTTCCATTACCTGGAATATTCCTGGGAATCATGATGTGTGTGACAGACTGGGGTTTTACCCTTAGCGGTGTGGCCAGGGACGTTGAGGGGGATAGGGCTAAAGGTGCACCCACCACACCTGTGACCTTCGGGATACCTGCCACTTCAAAGTTCATATTCGTTTGTTGGGTAATAGGTGTGGCAGCATCACTTGTTATCGGGTATACTGCGGCTTTGGGTCCCCTATACTTTGCCGGTGCGCTCGCAGGTGGTGCCTGGATACTCTGGCAGTCCCTGGATTTTATTCGAAATCCTGTTCCTGAAAGGGGTGGTAAACTGTTTTTGCAGGGTTCAAGGTACCGTGGTGTGATGTTCGGTTCACTGATTGTTGATGTGCTGCTTATGATATTGTTAAAATCTGCAGGATATCCATTCTGGAATTTAGCTGGTCTTTGAACATGGATCTTGATGCTGATATCCTGGTTATCGGTGCAAGTCCAGCCGGGGTCATGGCCGCCAGAAATGCAGCACTAAAGGGTACAAAGGTGATCCTGATAGACTGCAAGGAGGATATGGGTCGCCCCCCACATCCCGCAAATACGTTCTTCAAGTTCATGATGGACCACAACTGTGAGCCTATACAGGACGATTATATTGTCAATAGACTGAAGGGCATGAAGATCATATCTCCCGGCGGCAGCATTGTCGAGATAGAAACCCCAGGATATTTTATAGACAGGTCTCTTTTTGATAACCATTACAAGAATCAATTGATTAAAGCAGGAGTGGAAATACAGACCGGTGTGGATGCACAGGCAGTGATGCGATCGGATACTGGAAATTCCAGGACCAGCACTTCAGGTGGCATTGTAACATCAAAGCTGGTTATTGCAGCAAATGGTATCCAATCCAGAATTGCGGCCCAGATGGGACTAAAGACGACACATTATCCGGGGGATATTGCCTGGGCAATGGAGGCAGAAGTCAGAGCTCCCGGTATTGGGGAGCCTGACATGTTCGAGTATTATATTGGGAACCATTCACCTGGCTGGAAGTCCACCTATTCTCCTGCCGGGGGTGACAGGGCCACTCTGGGAGTGTATGTCAGGCGGCATGGCAGGGATGTGTCTGCATTTTTTAACAAGTGGCTGAAGCGGTTTGCCAAAATGAAAGGATACGGGCCTGAAGATATTGAGATTATTGCAACTTTTACAGGAGGCGATCCCATAGCCACGGTCCCGAAACAGCTTATTACAGATGGATTTATGGTAACAGGCGGGGCCGCTGGCCAGAGCGGGATAGGGTACAGCATGCGGGCAGGCCAGATCTGCGGCGAAGTGGCTGCTGAGGCTATAAAATCGGGAAATGTGTCAAAGAAAAGCCTGAAAGCTTATCCTGAACTGTGGAAAAAGGAATTTGCCAGTGAATATTGGATGGGACGAATTGGGCTGGAACTGGTCAGGAAGATGACTAATAAGGAAATCGATACTGTTGCGTCGGTATTTGCAGGCCAGGACCTCTCATCCTTGAAAGGGCCGCCGTTAGTGCAGGGTATTAAGACCGGACTGTTCGTTGCAGCGCACAAGCCTTCGGCATTGTGGGCGTACCGGGCGATATTGCGGCGGAAATCATAAATCAATATCCTGTAAATTCCACCCGATATTTGGCAGTAACCTACAAATTATGACTTTTCTGTATAAATTGAACTTGTTGATTGACGATTTTTAATAGTATTCGTCAAGGAACACGGATGGTACGGATTCGACGGATACGCACGGATTCGGAGATTCTAACTTGACTTTCAAAGATACACGAATTGATGCCTAATTTTCATTGAAAATCGTTAGCATGCGACCATGCTGCAATTTTATATGCGTATGGCCTAACTTTTATTACCACAATAATACCTTTATTGCTATCGATTATAATGGATATTTATTTATATATGTATTACCTAATATTGTAATATGGTATCACTGAAGAAGAAGAACATCAAAGGTCATACCTATTGGTATGCCATAGAAATGGCACGAATTGATGGCAAGCCCAAACAGGTGTGGCAAAAGTACCTTGGAACTGCAGAAAAGATTGTGGAATTGAAAGAAAAAGCAGCAGAATTGCCTCACATCAAACTAAAATCATTTCAATATGGCAAAACAGCAGCTTTGCTATCTATATCAGATGAACTAAACTTCATTGAAACCGTAAACAAACACACCAACAAAAAGAAAATTGAAGGGTTGACAGTTGGTGAATATCTCCTCTTAAACATCAT
>JACUTQ010000109.1 GCA_014859725.1 Methanosarcinales archaeon
GGAGGCAGTGAACGACTTGCGCGGATGGAAAAAGACCTGGAAGATGTAAAAAAGAATGTTGAAGAGATAAAAAAGAAACTGGATGAGATCTGATTATTTATGGAAGCTCCCACTATGCAGAAGATCGTGGACATCGGTGAGGCAATTCGCCATCCTTCGCGGCTGAAGATCATTCATCTGCTGTCACAGCGGGAATGGTATGTCTATGAACTTGCCAAGGAGCTGAAGGTCAGCAGGCAGGTCCTTTATCTTCATTTAAAACGACTTGAAAAGTCAGGATTTGTAGAAGGTGATCTGCGGTTGGAAGAAGACGATATGAGGGCAAAGAATTTTTATAGGCTAAAGGGTTTCAAGGTTGAAGTGGGACTTGAGGACCTTGAGAAGATATTTTAGTTTAACATCTTCTTTATATGGTTCTTTAATATATTAAGGTTAAATCATTTGGTTTGCTGAAACGAATATATGTATGGCATATAAATGCTTCGATAGATTACGATTATTTCATTTGGAACGGAGGATAATAGATAAAAAATCCGATTAGTTGGGAAATTCTGACATTATAATAAAATAGTTTTTACAGGCGACTTCTCTTCTAGATACCCAACTCCAGTATTCTGAGATCGGGACAATTTCTTTCACAACACGCAGCAAATCCAAGCTCAATAAGCAGCGTTTCCCATTGTCTTAGGATAGAAGCAGATCTGCTCGATATCCTTCCTAAAGGTTTGACATCCTCTACTATAGATGATGAGAAATTCAGAAAAGCATCGTCCTTGTATTCCTTTCTGGCAAATAAAAGACCCGATCCTGATCACTTGAGTAAATCTGGCTAGTATGGCCACTAAAATGAAGGATATTCAGACTCGACTTTCAAAGATGTGGTGAAAAACAATAACAATCAAACCAATTTGTGTAGTCCCTATCAAAAGATTAATTCGTTAGCAACCTATTTACCTATAAATTTCCCCAAATCCAGCAAAGAGAACAAGCTGGCTTGTTTTGCATCCATCGCCTCAACCACCAAATCAACCTTTCTACCTGTCTTTTCCTGCACGAGAGCAAGACGAATTCCCTCTAACTCCTCCACAAGCCGTCTAAGGCTCAAGCCAAGATATTTGCACTTCCATGCCAAATATCTGTAGAAAATCATCCCAATAATACACAAGAAAATGTGTGCCCTGATATTGAAATCCTTATGATGATTAATTGGCCCAACCGGAACAAGAAGTACATCATTCAGCAGCTTGAAATCATCCTCGACAAGATACTTCTGGTTGTAGGTCTTTGCTATCTTTTCGGAATGCCATATATGCATATCAGTAAAGACTATAGTTTTTCCAAAACCTGCGTAGCGTAGCTCTTCCCCCTCTTTCCTAATCCATATCTCCAAACTTGGCTTTTTCTTACCTTCTGGTATCTCACCAACCTTATGGCCAAATATTGATCTAAAATCCTTGTGAATGATATCATTGAACTCCCTCTCCACGCTGCTTTTATCCCTCTCCTTTCCCCTGTTGCTCCCAAGCCTCCTCTTCAGGTCTTCAAGCTTTTCCCAGATCTTTGCTTTTCTTTCCTCATAGCTCTTCTTCTGCTTTTTGTACGAGGCTTCGTTGTAGAGAACAACAGTAGTAAACTCCTTCCCAAAAAATTCGTATTTTGTCCGGTAACCGAAGATTTTGTTGCTTTGTGGATTTGTGTATAAATGTTTGTAATTTTCAAGCGGTATATTCAAAAGGTCTTCAGCTTGATTGTGTTTTGCAGAAGCTATAATATGCATTTTTGACAACACGTCTTCAATGTTCACTTGAGAGTTATTGCCCTTGTCAAAAACCAGAATCATGTCTTCAGTTGTTATTTTCAGATTGGTCAACCTTTCAGTAAGTGCATCCAACAATTCAGGGAATATCTTTGAATCATGTTTGTTCCCCTCATAGACTTCATGCATAAATGGTACATTATCTTCAGACACAGCCAACCCCATGCATACCTGTTTCATGTGATTTCTATACTGCTTGTTGTTTCCGTTTTGTGGTAATTCTTCTCCTTTTTTGATGTAGTTGAACCAGTTTGTTTCATCAAGAAAAAGGATTTTGGGTGTTAGGCCTTTTTCGATAAGTACACTGCACAGGTCGTCCTCGATTTTCTTGCTGGTTTCATGGTCTATGTATTTGTAATGGTTGAGGAAGTTTTGGCACGTAAGTTTGTGTGGAAACTTCCACAGTATTCTCAATGAGGATTTGTCGAACCATTTCTGCATGGCATTTTCTGATAGTGCTCCATTGCATCTTCCGATAATGTTCAGAAGGAGGTATTCGCCTACTGTTAAGCCTTCGATTTGCTTTTTGTTGGTGTGTTTGTTTACGATGTCAATGAAGTTCAGTTCATCTGATATGGAGAGGAGAGCTGCTGTTTTTCCATATTGGGAGGATGTTAGTTTGATGTGTGGCAGTTCTTTTGATTTTCTTACGCATTCTATGATAGTATCTGTTGTTCCAAGATATTCTTGCCAGGTTCGTTTAATCTTTCCATCAACCAGACTCCGTTCTGAGGCGTACCAGTAAGTATGACCTTTTAGTTTTTTCTTTTCTAAAAAAACCATAGTGTAATTATAGGGACTAATATTATATATTCTTTTTGCATTATTACATTAGCAATATAGCTTAATTATGATTTGAATAGTTAGGGACTAAGTATATAAATGTGTGACGAAGGCGTAGGACACAGGTTTTTTCAAAAAATTGGACGATTTTCAGTTATCGTTGAAAGTCAAGTCAGAATCTGGTGCTCGCCTGGACTCTGACCACCTTAAAACTGGCGGCAGACGAATTTGGCATAAAGACGGTGGCTGTCATAGGAACTACTGCATTGGGAGGGTAAGGCACGAAAATGGCCTGGACCCACCAAAGTTCTCAATAGATGGATGCAAATTTAGTGAATAAGATTCAGGCTGCTTACTGGGATACGACTACCTTGACCTGTCATATCACCTTCTGGACAGATCTACACGGGACCGCACATGATGTATTTGAACACAGGAGTTACCCGGACCTCAGATTTGAAAGAATTGACAGATAATAAACGCTTTCAGGATTTTGCTGCGTTGGATGCTGTTGATTTGAGGCCTGTTAGAGTTGAAGTGGCGCGTGATTTTAGAGTATATGAAACAGGTGTGGATGTATTAATTAAGCGTGCCCAATTCATTCTGGACAGATATATTGATGCTTTTCCCACAACTATCTTTGATTTATATGGCAGCACCATCGATCCGCGCATTCGACACTGGCAGATGCTCACATCAGATTCACAGACTGTATATGATCCAGTTTTTTTTGTGGTTCAATTTCTGGGTGGGGAACGTCCCTATCAGTAGTATTTGCTTTTACTAATTATAGCATTCCTGCCAATGTGACATAAATCATAAATCTTTATATATTTTGCATTAGGCAACTTTATATTTGCCAAGAACGTTTTTTTATCTGCAATTTGGGTAAATATACAGGAGGAAAATTAATGTTATCGCTCAGAATTCTTGACATACGATGCAAGAAAGGAATTGTAAAAGCAGTAAACTCCAATCCTATTAATAAATGCAATGCTGCTCTGATACCAAATCTCTTCCCAGTGGAGATGAGTTAAGCAGAGGGGATAGTGAAAATAATAATTAATTGGTATACCTATGAAAATCACTGCTTTAATAAAAAAATTTCCTGAAGAAAAAGATATCACAACATGTTCAAGACCATATTTTAATCATTCGATAGAATTTAAAAATATTTTTTCGGCAGAAGAACGGGCTGAAATGCTGGATATTGTAGGCTTAAATGTATTTTTTTTCCCATCAGAGATGATAACTGGCTGCGATCTTTTATCTGACTCTGGAACAACATCAATGACAAATGAACAATGGGCTGCTTTGCATCTTGGAGATGAAGCTTATGGTTCAAATAGAGGTTATTTTTTATTAATGGAACAAATTAAAGAAACTTTTGGAGAGGAGTTTTTTAATGACCCAAACTCTGGAAAGCCTAACGCTTTTATTTTCCACCAAGGAAGACCAAGTGAAGATGCTCTTTTCACAATGGTAGGAAAACTGGGTTCCGGACTTATTATTCCAAGTAATGGGCATTTTGACACCACTAGAGCCAACATAAAGAGTAATAAAATTCAACCCTTGAACCTTTTTTCTCCAGAATTACTAAATGAAAGCTCTGAATCACGTTTTAAGGGTAATATGGATGTGCAGGGATTTAAAAAACTCCTGGAGAAGTCCCACGACAAAATACCTCTGGTATATTTAACCATAACCAACAACACTGGTGGTGGTCAGCCCGTCTCAATGGAAAATATAAGGATAGTTTCTGAGCTTTCTCATAAATATGATATTCCACTATTCTTTGACGCATGCAGATTTGTAGAAAATGCATGGTTTATAAAACAATATGAAGAAGGCATCGTGAATAAAAATATCAACGATATTATTAAAGAAATGTTTTCCTATGTTGATGGATTTACTATAAGTTTCAAAAAAGATGGGCTTTCCAATATGGGTGGGGGACTTTTTCTGAAAGATAATGGCCTATTTATTAAGAAATACCCCGAAATCCCGGATGCATTAATGGGTCACCAGATTATTAAAGAGGGACACCCCACATACGGGGGACTGTCGGGAAGAGATATGATGGCTATTTCGGTTGGTTTGAAGATCGTAACCAAGGAAGAATATTTAAGTTATAGAATAAACCAAGTTAAAGAATTCGGCCAGAATCTTCATAAACAAGGGTTACCAATTTTAACACCAATAGGTGGGCATGCCGTTTATTTGGATGTAAATAAATTCTTTATAGATACAGAAATGAAACCTGAGGATTTTGATGGTATAGCATTTACTGCCATTTTGTTGGCTGCTTTTGGTCATAGAGCAGTTGAACTTGGCTATTTTGCATTTGGTAATTATGATAAAAAGACACAAAGAGAAACGTTCCCAGAAGTAAATTTTGTGAGATTTGCTATCCCAAGACTCAGATACGAAACGCAGGATTTGGACTCCGTAGTAGAGTCTGTAAAAATTTTATATGAAAATAGGAATAAAATTCCCCCAATAAAGGTGACTTATGGCAGGGATCTCTCATTGAGACATTTTAAGGCTAGATTTCAGTTTAAAGATATGGTTAAGTTATATACTGAGTTCCTTTAATTGGACACCTGCACCTGAATAAGAATACAGAAATTCATTAAACCAACAACGTTACCAAATATTAGAGCATCATCCAGATGCTTTTCGGATTTGAATCATAGGTCCGTCTGCTTCATATATGAATATTATCTTATGATCAGCATTTGACATCACCATGCTATCCAGGACTGGCAGCTAGATATCCTTTATGGCCACCACATTGCTGTCTTCATATGTCAGATCTTCAACCACGGTTCTAGGAAACGTGACTGCAGTAAGAACTGGAATATTATAAAGTAGGATTGGGATATCTTTCTGGGTTGTCTTACACTTCACCATGAGATCATATGCTGGTGAAACGTATAAATTCGTTGCCTCCAGCAATACCAATCGAACATCAGCTTCAATGCCTGTGGCTTCAGCCTGAGTCTAGCTTAATCGTGAGAAAAATTAATGCTGTTGTAATTATAATAAATTATAAATATTATTAATGAATATTTTATTATAATAGGGTTAATAATCCATAAAAGGACGGCAGATTCATTTAGAAACAAAAACAAACAAATAACTTGTTTCCGATATAATCAAGTAATATATCTGAATATAATTTGGGGTGGAGAATTGTCAACCAAGCAGATGAAGGGAGAAATTAACGAACTTGGCCTTTTATTTCAGTATGGTAAAAGGGTCCAAAAAGAAGTCATAGGAAGAGAGATCGAAAAAGAACCCTCTCCAATGGCTAAGAAAATCCGTGATCTTTTCTTTGAAACAAGCTCTTCAGTGTCAATGGAGTTTCCCTATTGGTACACCAGGAGATGGACGAAACTGGAAGGTGAAATCCGAATTATTAGACGAGCAGAGGCCCTCAAGGCTGCTTTCGCCCATTTAACTCCTGCCATATTCCCAGGAGAATTATTGGTGATGGGGAAAACGCACTATCTCAGAGGATCCTATCCCATGCCCTGGTTATCAGAGTCATACTTCATGAGTAGAGAGGATGAGATGTACAGGGAAGCATTGGAGGCAGGAAAACTGAGTTCAGATATGGTAACCAAATGGGGGAAGGGCGGCGGCAATGTTACTGAGAGCGGGGGGAACATTATCTCTATAGCTGGTAAATTTGGATTGAGAAAGGAAGAACTGCCAATCCTTATCAAAACTGCCAAAATGTGGAAGCACAAATCTGTTGAAGACATAGGTCACAAGTATGAACAGATGGTCCCCGAATACAAAGAAAAGGAAGCCATAGTATTGACATGAGAGAAATTAATATTCTGCCATTACATCATCTGGGATCATCAAAGTATGATCTCCTTAATTTTAAATATTATTATAAAGAAAATCTAATAACACCAACACCTATACAAATGAAAACGATCAAAAAAATCTTCAGCGATCACTCAATCGAATGCTATATCGGCAGCAATACACCTTTTTAGGATTTAATCTCGTCAACGAATTCAATCCTAAATACAGGGACTAGAAGGTAATCAGCCTGCAGACCGCCTGGATCAGATCAACAAAAAACATTTGCTTCATACCACCCTTCTATAATCTGATGCAGTCATTCCTCACACACCTCTACACCAGAACCCAGGAAACCATCCATATCCTCGACGACCTGGTCCGCATTCCCACCACAGTACCTCCAGGCCAGCACTACCAGGAGGCTGTGGATTACATGGCCCGCCACCTGGAGGTCCTGGACTTCCAGGTCTAGACAGTACCCATGCCCCGTGAGGTATTCGAAGCAAAGAATCCGGGGCTGGCCCATCTGCAGGATGAGCGCGTCAACCTCTCGGCCTTCAGGGATTACGGGGCAGAGAAGACCTTGCTTATCAATACCCATCTGGACGTGGTGCCGGTAGGGGACGGCTGGACCCACCCGCCCTTTGAAGTGACCGCAAAGGACGGTCTGCTCTTCGGCCGGGGGGTGGCCGATTCAAAGGGAGGGCCTGCCGCCCTCTTGACCGTGCTTGCTGCCGTGGATGAACTGGATATGAGCCCCGCGTACAACCTGAACATCGCCATGACCACCGATGAGGAGGTGGGTCCCTATTCCGGCCTGTGCCACCTGGCAGACCTGGG
The DNA here is from genome assembly GCA_014859725.1 of Methanosarcinales archaeon. Lineage (NCBI taxonomy): Archaea > Methanobacteriati > Methanobacteriota > Methanomicrobia > Methanosarcinales > Methanosarcinales archaeon. The sequence continues at coordinate 7,262 of JACUTQ010000109.1, forward strand.
TAAACTGAAGGCCGACCATTTCCTTAGCATGGACGGTGATATCGATGACATCACCATCGCTGCCAACGGGAATATAGACTGGTAGATCCAGGTACGCGGCAGGTCCTACCACAGCGGCAGCAGTTTTCTCGGTATCAATGCCATCGAGAAATCCCTTTCCCTGATGAACGAACTAATGGAACTGAAAAGGAAGGTAGAGCAGAGGCGCTCTGCCGTACCTCCAAGCCAGGCCACCTCAGCAAAGACCGGTATCCAGACCCTGATCCCGGTATTGAACATAACTATGATAAACGGCGGTGTCAAGCACAATATCGTGCCCGACAGGTGCTCCATAGAGGGCGACCGCCGTTTCATTCCTGAAGAGACATTGGAAGATGTATGTCAGGGATGACCCAGGCTCTGGATCAGACAAGACAGAAGAACCCTGATCAGGACTATACTTTACCTGTGATGAGATCTACGAGCCTATGCTCACCGACATGCACCATCCCTGGGTTCAGGAGGTCAGGCAGGCCGCTGGTGAGATCAGGGGGCCGAGGTAAGAATGGCAGGAAGCCAGGGCAGCCTTGATGTGGCATGCGGCAAGGGTAACCGGCCTGCCAGCCTGCTGCTACGGCGTCGGGCGGCGGACCATGAGCCAACGCACACGGGGATGACGAGAATATCAGAGTAGAGGATCTGGTGGCCTACACCAGGTTCCTGGGGAGGTTGCTCTGCGGTGGTGACGTAGTGTAGCAGGATTCACATTCCTTCGGTCCCCCTACTCTTCGCTATGACTGACCCGATCACAGATATGAACATGTACAATAACTGCGATATATAATTACATAAAATAATG
>JACUTQ010000110.1 GCA_014859725.1 Methanosarcinales archaeon
TTGAAAAAAAGATGAAATGTTCAAACCGAAAAAGCTATTATAATGTGTCTTTCCAATAATCCATGAAGGGGCAAGTGGTACTTTCCACCCACACTCTGGACATACAACTTCTACGCAGTAAAGATACGCATCAGCTCTCCAACCCTGCTCATTATGCTCAATTCCCCACTCGCTTATCTGCTCATCAACTGCTTCATAAATCTCTTTTTGAGTCTCATGGACCTGTTCAACGACATCGTCACCGCCACCGATTATGTTGAGTCCAGCCCAGGTTAGAAGAGTAGCTACTGGATTTAAATCGGAACCGAAAACATCACATCCGATTCGTGCAGCTTCAAAAGGTACGCTTCCACCACCACAGAAACAATCACCAACTTTTGGAGCGTGTCCAAATTCTCTCTCTCCAAGCTCTTTCATCAGTTCTTGAATGTCCGATGCATTTGTTCCGAGATGTGAATTAATTTTATTCCACAATTCTGGATTCCTACTGTCTATTTGTTCTGGACGGAAAGTATAATTGAGTTTTTGATCGTAAGTGAGCCGATTGAAAACTAGTTTTTGGATATCATTCTTTTGTTCACGAGTGAGTCCTGGTTTGAAAGAGAGCTTAGTGTTTGTGGAATCTGCTGGCAACCACATATCCTTCTCACGTAAAGTCAAATGTTCAGCAATTTCCTTTACAGGAATATTCGATTTCTTTCGTAACCACATCCCCTCATCATCCATGGTCAGTATCTTGAGAAATATTTCCCGGTCTTTTAGTGGATTATCCGATGTTGGCATCAGAAGACCAAGTATTGCTGCTCTGACAAGTATCAATGGTTTGCGACCCCACCATTTCCCAAGGCCTGTAAGAGTTTGTCCTCCCCCGGCTTTTCTCTCTTTATAACTTTCCTTTGACACCTTCGAAACCGGAAATTGTGTTTCAATAAATGATTTCATAAATATCCCAACATTTCATTTTCATAAACACTCAACACATCACATCGTATACTGAGTTAAAAGACCCTGTTGCATACCATTTGAACCTTTTTTCTCACCATCGACCTTATCCATCTTTGAGATCAAACCCACCCTTTGCTCTGGCTGGGATGCAGAGATCGGGTTTTCAGTCAAAGCGAATCTCACTGCCTTGCGCCACCCGATATTTTTCCCATATATCGCCTGTCCTGTCGCAGCATTGGTCATTGTGAACAGCCACCACCGCTCCTCAGGTGTCAGACCCAGCCAGTTCATAATTGCTGTAGGAACCCGTCCAGGGTCAGCATCTTCAATAGCCCATGCCAGAAGCACCAGTTCCTTGCCGAACAACCGGGACATAGGTGTCAGCCCGTTAACTTTCCATCCTCCCCCTTTCATACCCCCTTTCCGCAAACGGCGGTTGAACTCATCCTTAACAGCATCAGCAATTGCCTCCCATTTCTCACGGGAAAGAATCACTCGCAGCCGTTCATCGGTATCTGCCTTGACAACCCGGATTTTTGTGTCCCACTGGCCCTTTTCCCAGGACATATGTTCAGTAATATGTACATCTGCTGATCTGGAAGACAGAGAGACCTGGAAATAATGCTCTGAATCGGATGGATCAAAACCAAAACCTTTCACAGAAGGCTTTGCGACCATCACTGCTCAACCTCATCACTCTTGACTTCCTTCTTCTCATCAGCGGCAAAACCGGTCAGATGCTGTCCTGTAGGGAACCACACACTACCCGCATCAATATTGACCTGCCCATCACTATATCCCATCTTTGAGTAAATTTCACTAAAAAAATTACCATAATCGAATGCATTAGAGCCAATAACCCTAAAAAATAGTTACAAATCTGTAGGTATACATTCCTTTACATCAAAACCTGGTCTCTTGACCATCATTTTCTTAAATATTTCCTCAAGTTCATCCTCTAATTTAATTGGTCTCCACAATTTAAGTCGTTTCTTCAGCATTTCATTTTCATACAAACCTTCAACAGCATTCCCAGATCTGATCAACTCCTTCAATTCCCCAAACGAATAGTATATCTTCCTTTCATTTAAAGCCACATTTAACAATGACATCAGGAGATAACCAAAAACAACCATGACAGTATGTGTTTCGATGCGGTCATCTCGACTATGATAAACTGGATCAATCTCCAAATCGGATTTCAAGGCTCTAAATCCTTGTTCAACAATATCTCTACTTTTATAGATCTTTATTAATTCCCCAGCAGATAACCCCTGATGATTTGTAAACAAAACAAAAAATCCATATCCTTTTTTTCTGGCTTCAATCACCTTCTCTTTAATTTTTACCTCTATTTTCCGATCTTTCTTAACAATTTCCAAAGCTTTCTTCAGATGATATTTAGATATCTGCATCTTGATATCATCCTGATTTTCACCATCTTTTGCCATCTTTTTTATATATTCTACTTTTCGATCCAATATCTTGCATTTAAGTTCCATGATATCTGGATTATAGCAAACAAGGACTCTCGATTTTCTTTCGTAAACATCTTCATCCATTATTTTACCATAAATTTTTGTAATCACATTCCTGGATTTTTCTTTTGAATATATCACCGGCAAAGCAGTTTTGTCAACTTTTTTTATGATTTTGCCGCTGGTGCTTGTTTTGACCATAGAAATAAAATATATTCCTTTCTTTTTAAGCTCCAGAAGATGGTCAATATTATTTTCATTTACATTGCCTTGATCAAAAATAACAAATTTTTCTTTGATATGTGATGTAAGCTTTTGATATCTGGTATTGATTCGATCTATGAAATCCCTAAACATATTTACATCTTGAGTATTACCAGGATATGTATCTGCAAAAAGAGGGACGTGTTGGTTATTTACACCCAGTATCAAGTTTATCTGAGGTGAGCCTTTTCTCTCATTTCTGCTGCAATATCCAAAACGAACCATATCAGTTTCTTTATCTTTCCATATTTTTATTCTCGTTGCATCTATTATTAAATGTTGCAAGTCGAGATGATATATTTTAGCAGCATTCTTAATGGCATCATTCATTATATCCCCCATGTTGCGATAGAGAATATCCATAAATTCATAATCTTCCTCGAAATATTTCATATCTGTGGAATCTTTCAAAATTGAATGTTCTAATCTGATTTTGATGAGTTTTCGTTTACTTACTGGAAATAAAGTTCTGAGAATTATTATGTTATTTAATGCCTCAGCGATCCGTTTATCTTTTGTGTATTTTTCTAATACTTTACTGAAATCGATGGAATTTGCTATACTTCCAAGAATCATTTCTCCACTGTAGCTGACTTCTTTTTCGTTTTTAAGTGGTTTGATCTGAAGTTCAGCTAATATTTTCAAAGCTTCATTGATTTGACCTAGGTAAATGTAGGATGATTTTATTTTCTTTCCTTCTCGTTCATTTTTTTTGAGGGCGATGTAGGTCTTTGTTTTTCTTTTGATTTCATGGATGTGCCAACTCATTATATATAGTATGTATATGATAATATTTAAATATTATGCTTATTGATATTGATTATTATAAAAAATATGTATACATACATTCCTTCTTTTTTATAAAAATACAGGTGAGAAAAACAGTGGCAGTGGAGTATGCTATTTTGAAGAAAATTGATTTTAGAAGTTACGAAGATCAGGGGTGATTTCTGAAAAATAGGGAGATTGTTAGTGATTTTTCTAACAGAAATGAGTTCTCAAAGATGGGATATAAGGGTATCACGGCCATTCGTGTGAAAATATACGCTAAGGTTAAATATTAGTTTAAACACGATTTTAAACCATTAAATAATAGATAAATCTATTTTCTGCTATAATGATTACTTTCACTTGAAAATATGTTGATTTTATTTTTATTTTATATTAAACAGAAAATATACGATATATATTTCAATTAATGTGAAAATATACGTTAATATTTTCATAATTTCACTAAATTTGGATTAAGGGTATCACCAGTATTTCTACGTACACGCACGCTAAGTAATTAGGCGTCGTTGTTTTCCAAATTATCTCTCTTCAACCTTTTATTTCCAGTAAAAGGAAAGGAAATCTTCATAAACAAAGCAAGAAGGTACAATACGTGCATTTACATGAAGAATTTGCACTTTTCTCAGGATCAGTTAGTACAGGTTGCCAAACTCTCAGATGTGGATATAGTTTTAATTGATGAATGTCGAGGGGAGCAGAATAAGTTAGGGTTAGGGTATCAGCTTGGTTTTTTTCGTTTGTTCAATCAGTTTCCTGCACAAATGCCTTTCGAGCCAATAGAGGATTTAGTAGCCTACATGAGCTTTCAGCTTGATATCGCTCTTTGCCTCATCGAGCAATATAAAAATCGACGGCAGACTATTGCAGAACACAGAAAACGCATCCAGGAGTATTTGCATCTCAAACCGTTTTATCCTGAAGGAGTGGAATTGCTGAACGATTTCCTTTAAAGGGGGTATCCACTTAACTCCCGAAACTTCAATTCGGTGGATGTTCTTCTATCGGCTTATATAATAAGCCGTATCAACAGACCCTAATCCATACAAATCTATGGTTGCTGGGGGAAAATGTTAATAAAACGGGAGTTAAGTGGATACCCCCATTTCCTTTATAACGAGGCATTGAAAATAGAGCCGACAGACTCACTACTGGTAAAAGCAACGCATTTTTTGCAGGACAATCGTATTCTCAATCCTGCTGAGGATACATTGAGGCGAACTATTTATGAGCAGCGAAAAAAGGCCAGGAGCTATATTTTTGAAAAGTATTAACGCTCAACTTTCTTCTGCACTCAAGGAACGCCTAGATTCACTGTTACAACCCTGTCAACAAACTATCTCACCATTTCAGCAGGTAAAAAATGTACCGAAAAAACCGTCTGAATCCGGAATGAGACCGCTCTCTGAAAAGCTATCACTGATTGAACAAACCGACGCATTAACGATTGACCTCAACTGGTTGAATAACAATTACAAAAGACACCTGAGCAGCTACGCAATTAACAGTGACGCACAACGGTTACGGAGGTTAACGTCGATGCATCGGTATGCTTCTCTCATTTGCTTCTTGCAAGATGCCTACCAGGATGTCATTGATTATATCATTATATCTTCGACATGTACGCAAAAGCACTAACAAGCGTATATTCTCAGGCAGAAACACATGTTAATAACTATAATAAGGGTCTTAACCAGATTGCAACATGGGATAAAAGAGAATCTTACATCAATAGTATATCTGACTTAAAGAGGTTGGTGAATAAAGTACCAATGGATTTAGGGGGGATTGGTAAGTACCCCGCTATTGGGATCCAAAAAGATTATCTATTATAAGTTATAAAAGGTATAAATTGTATAGGGGTACAATTGTTATCTAATATCCATCTTATTATTGGGAATCATTGTCCTCTATAATAATTAATTTCTATCAAGTAAGGGGTGAGATATATGTATTTATTTAGCTGGGGCGATGTTCCGGGAAAAGATAGTGGAAAACTCATAGAGTATCTGGAGCAGAACTATGGTGTCGATTGGGTAAGAACAGCAAAGATTGAAAAGATCGATAACAATGAAATAAGGATAGCGACTGAAAAGAACGTTCTTTCGCTAAGCCTTTACAATGCAAACACTAGGGTAACCTTAACAATCAACAAAGTTAGAACTGATGACTTTATTGTGAAGGTTGAAAATAGCAAGCTAAACATATACAAAGATGTTGAGCAAGAAAAGAAAGATATCAGGCAGGGAGTCAAAGTGAAAGGAATCAGCTACCCCTACTCGTGGCTAGCCGGTTTGGTCATAGTGGGTCTGATATTCGTGGCCTTGATGGGCTACTATGGCACCCAGGGCCCGGGCATATTCTCCCCGCGCGAGGCGTTCTTCGTGATTGGCGCTTCCATAATTATCCTGGCTGGCGCGTCGGTGTATCTGCTCTTGACGTTGCGGGACACTATAAGCGTCCTCAAGATCCACGAGGAGGAACTGCAATCCGCGCGCGACGTGGCGCAGGAGAAGCGTATCACCTCGCTTGAGGGCACGCGTGTCACCTCCCTGGAGCCGCAACTTGCGACCCTGGAGACCCGCGTCACTGCACTGGAGCGCGAGCGAGCCAAGGAGGTTAAATAATGGATCTATTATGGACATTAGTAGGGGTACTGTTGATCCTGTGGGTATTGGGATTTTCAATCGGTGGAGTTGGTAGCTTAATCCATATATTGCTGGTCATTGCCATCATCGTTATACTGATCAGAATAATCGAAGGTCGTAGGCCATTATAATCGCCAACAAAGTTTATATATCTATAAAATTTCGTATTTTATTTTTTCTAAAGACCAAGTGGGGAAACTATTTGGTCGGAAATTAAGTAAAGAACGAAATCAAAGGAGTTAGAAAATATAGCAGAACAAGGAAGCATGCAAGCTGAAGCTAAATTGAAAGAAGCGCAAGCTAAATTAAAAGAAGCAGAAGCTAAATTAGCAGAGTCAGAAGCTAAATTAAAAGAGTGCGAATTGCACCTGAAAGCAAAATAGATAACTTCAGGATAGGAGAGATCAATAGATGTAAAAAGTCTATTGGTTTCTTTTTTTTTGAAGCGAAAAAACATACTGGTTGACAATCAATAAAGCTGACTGCCGGCGCAACGCTGGACTGTTAAGTATATAATTACAGAAACTTACATAATATAACATTGTGGAGGCAAATTTATGGGAGAAGAATCTATGGAAGAAAAATTTGTGGAAGGAGACGAAATAAAGCAGATATATAAAACACTCAATGACCTGAGTATGAAAATGGATCACGAAATTGAAGAACTAACTAAATCAATTGAGAATACACTTGGGGAGAAACAAGGATATGCTGAGGCGAAGATAAACGATAATCCTCTTGCTTATGTGGCAGGAGCATTCGTCGGCGGAGTGATAGTGGGTTACGTGATGGGCAGGGGATAAAACTAGTGCAGCAACGTATAATAGATTTCCTTAGCGGCCTTTCAAAATCGATGATCCAGGGCTTTACCGAAGCGCATGGTGAAATTGGCAATTCCATAGAAGAAAGTATAGAGAAATTCAGTAAAAATTTATTCAGTATCGGGATTGCGCTCTCTATCGCTGGCACTGGATTTTTCTTGATCTTCTGGGGAATTGCATCCGCCATTGATGCGACGTTCGCCATGAGAGGCCTGGGATATGTACTGGTAGGTTTACTTGGAGTACTGACCGGAGCGCTTGTATATAAGAAATAGAGCTGGCTGGAACAGAAATATATTAAAATTTAAAATTAGGAGGTACAGGGATCAAAACTGCGGGTCTTGACGAAGGTCCATTAGTTCCCAAGGCTGAAAAAGCAATAGAGACAGGCGATCCGAAAGATGTCATACATTTCATCAATCACATTACCGAGGAAGAACTTCAAAGAAGATTCAAACTGGTCTATTCCAAAAAAGATTATGACGAGAACGATGTGATTGCTGGCAGGGAATACGTCCAGGCGTTCATCGGATTCGTGGTATAAGGGTATCACCAGTATTTCTACGTACACGCACGCTAAGTTATTAGGCATCGTTGTTTGCCAAATTATCTATCTTCAACCTTTTATTTCCAGTAAAACCCCAATGAGCCAGTCAGCACAGGCACGCAAGGATGAAAAAGGTGTAGGTTGTATTCTTACATGGCATGGGTAATGAAAGCCGAGTTCTTTTTGGGTCTTTTAGAACCCGTCAGTAAAACTGGCTAATATCATCGCAGGCACGAATGTGGCTTAGACCACGTATAGGAAATTGTCTTGCAAGGATTATTAATT
>JACUTQ010000111.1 GCA_014859725.1 Methanosarcinales archaeon
GGATGGATTAATATCATTGAATTCGACTATCTTCTTGACTCTTACATGAAGATTACATCAATGGAAAATTAACTCCTCACTTTTTTATCACATCCTTTAATGGTTTTTTGAAAAATATTTGCTTCCCTGCAATCCCAATAACTGGTGAATTACATCGGAATTGCATAAAGATGAGCTTCCTCTAAATTATTACTTTCACTCCGCTAGGCTTTGAGTTAAATAAATTCAGACAAAAATATTCAGATCAAAACAATCCAACAGGTGTTCTAATGCATCAAACGCTCCAGAAATACTTCGGCTACACAGAATTTCGCCCGCACCAGGAAGAAATCATATTAGATGTCCTCAACGGAAAGGACACCTTTGTATTAATGCCAACCGGCGGTGGTAAATCCTTATGCTACCAGCTGCCAGCACTCCTTTTGAGCGGTGTAACAGTGGTCATATCACCCCTGATATCACTGATGAAGGACCAGGTGGATACCCTCAGATCCAACGGCATCTCGGCCGCTTACCTTAACAGCACCCTCTCCCACAGTGAAGCGCTTGAGATCAAAAATGCCTTGCTGGAAAACCAGATCAAGGTCCTATATATAGCCCCGGAACGCCTGATGATGTCCCAGACCATATCGTTTTTGAAAGATGTGGACATCGGCCTGTTCGCAGTGGATGAAGCTCACTGCATTTCAGAATGGGGCCATGATTTCAGACCAGAGTACAGACGCGTAAATATATTGAGGGCTAATTTCCCAAAAATTCCTATAATTGCATTGACAGCAACAGCCTCACCTAAGGTCCGCTCTGATATTATTTCCCAGCTTCACCTGTCTGATCCTAATATTTACGTAGCCGGTTTTGATCGCAAGAATCTTTTCTATGAGGTCAGGCCCAAGCAGGACTCCTATAACCAGTTGCTTAAGTATTTAAAAGAGCACAGGGGTAAGTGCGGGATAATCTACTGCTTAAGCAGAAATTCTGTGGAAATGCTGGCTATCAAGCTGCAGAAAAACGGTTTCAGGGCTCTGCCCTACCATGCCGGCCTGTCTGATATACAGCGGGCCCGTAACCAGGATAGCTTCATAAAAGATGATACCCAGATCATTGTAGCCACCATCGCCTTTGGAATGGGGATCGATAAACCCAATGTGCGTTATGTGATACATTACGACCTGCCGAAAAATCTTGAAAGCTATTACCAAGAAACAGGAAGGGGTGGCCGGGACGGTCTGCCGTGTGACTGCCTTTTGTTCTTCAGTCATGGGGACCGTTATAAGATCGAATATTTCATCCATCAGAAGCAAAGCAAAAAGGAACAGGATATTGCACTTGCTCAGTTACGTGAGATGATAAACTACTGCTCCAGTTCCACATGCCGCAGGGGGGTACTGTTGAAATATTTTGGCGAGGAGCTTACACGGGATCATTGTGATAACTGTGATATCTGCCTGAACCCAAAAGAGACATTTGACGGGACCGAAGCTGCCAAAAAACTGATGTGCTGCATAGAAGATCTGGAGCAGCGTTTTGGTTTAAACCATGTGATAGAAGTGCTGGTGGGTTCCAGGACAAAAAAGATAATCTCAAACAAGCATGATCTGCTGGACAGCTATGGTTTGGGAGGGGATTACTCAAAAGACCAATGGAAGGATATTGCCAGGGAGATGATCCAGCTTGGGATCCTGATGGTTGAAGGGGAGCGATATCCTATATTGAAACTTAACCGGGAAAGCTTTGACGTGCTGGATGGTTCACACTCTGTCAATCTTACAAAACCGGCAAAAGAAGTAGGGGTCATTCCCAAACAGGTCAATTCTCAGGTTGATCCGGAACTGTTCGACAGATTAAGACGTATCAGAAAAACCTTTGCCGATGAACAGAATATCCCCCCATACATCATATTCTCTGATAATAGTCTCCAACAAATGGCTATTGATAGACCCGGGACAAGGGCAGACTTCCTTAAGATCATAGGCGTGGGTGAGTATAAACTAAAAAAATACGGCGACATCTTCCTTAGAGAGATAGCAAAACATTTTGCAAAAGATGATGCTCCGCATAGTAAAGGATTATCTGACACTCAATTGGAAACTCTCAGCCTACACAAACAAAATCTGTCCATCGAACAGATCGCTAAGGTCAGGAACCTGGGTCTAAGTACCATTGTCGGCCATATTGAAAAACTGATACTGGCTGGAGAGATCGATTCAATTGATGATTGGGTTGATCAGGAGAAACAGAAGACAATCCAGGAAGCTATAGCTGATATGGGAGGTGAATTCCTGTCACCAATCAAGGAAAAACTGGGTGATGGCTATTTGTATGAGGACATAAAGCTGGTACGGGCTGTTATGATGGTCGGGCATTGATACCATTTCTATGAATTAAACCTATAAGCGAAGTCAGCATATTTATTCATATCTGGTATGAAATCATGTCCGATATATCCGATATAATAACGCTATCAACCCGATCAGAGATTCAGCCCGCCAATAGTGGCATCACCCTATTAGATCACTGGGACCATTTAAAAGCCCGCTGGGGAGTAAACCGGAGCGGTCACCGCGTGGAACCGGGACTGTATGCGCTTTGCAGCCCTGCCCCTGATTCTCCGGTGCTGGTCACCGCAAATTATACCCTAAGCTTTGACAAATTGCGCTCATCACTAAAGGGCATCGATTGTTATATCCTGGTACTAGACACCAGAGGTATCAATGTCTGGTGCGCTGCAGGCAAGGGAACCTTCGGAACAGGTGAGATGGTACACCGGATTAAAGCCACTGGACTTCATGATGTAGTCAACCACCGCGTCCTGATCCTGCCCCAACTGGGTGCAACCGGGGTGGCAGCACATGAAGTTAAAAAGCAATCAGGTTTCAAGGTAGAATACGGTCCTGTCAGGTCTGAAGATCTGCCAGATTATCTTAAAACCCATAAAGCAGATCCTGAGATGAGAAAGGTGCACTTTACTTTACCTGACCGGGTTGTTCTGATCCCTGTCGATTTTGTTAAGGTACTGCTGCCGATGATCTTAGCTGCATTCTTATTATTCCTGGTTGGAGAGTACCTGATGGCTGCTGGTATTGTAGTAGCTGTTATGGCTGGTGTCGTCCTGTTTCCTATCCTGCTGCCCTGGCTTCCTACTTCTGATTTTAGCTCAAAGGGTTTCATTTTGGGCGGGTTGGTAGCTCTTGCTTTTGCTGCGTTCTCTTTTTTTGGAGATCCGCAGGTTCCAGGCTGGCTGAGAGCCGGTTGGGTTTTTATATATATGTTACTCCTGCCGCCTATAACTGCATTTCTGGCATTGAACTTTACAGGTTCAACCACTTTTACATCTGTGACCGGGGTCAGGCGTGAGATTTTCACGTATGTCCCGGTCATGGGCTATATGTTTGGATCTGGTTTCTTACTGATGATCATCCTGACATTGATCCAAATATCTGGAGGACTGTGATGTTTAATTCATATGAGTCTAACACCCTCGATTACAACCCCGATATGTGTATCAACTGTGGGATGTGCAGTATTGTCTGTCCCCATGGAGTGTTCTCACCAGATGAGAACGTTGCCCGATTAGTGGATCCCCGGTCATGTATGGAATGCGGTGCATGCCAGCTCAACTGCCCTACTGGTGCCATCTCTGTTGACAGCGGTGTAGGATGTGCAAATGCCATGATCCTGGCTGCTCTGAAGGGTACAAAGGAAGTTTCATGCGGCGGCGACGATTCTAGCTGTTGTAAATAAAAGCAGGTAACATATGAGAATATGGGACATCCCACCTGAGAAATTTTGCAGAAACCACCTGCTGGGTGAACACAGGGAACTCCATGCCGTCTGGTCCATATTGACGAAGGGTAAGAAGGCATACTCTAATCATCCTGAGACCCTGAGATGGAAAGGTAAGCTTAAATCCCTGTATCTGAGGCATGAGATGCTGGTACAAGAAATGAAGAATAGAGGATATAATCATTATACTCCGCTGCCGGTCGAGTTGGCCACCGGGGATGATATACAAAATCAATTTGTTAACTCGTATGATGAACAGATTAAAATTCTGCAGAATAAGGGTTGTGGATGTAAAGTTTAATAAAAAATACCTGATTTCAGAATGGGTGATTAAGATGATAAATGACCTGATATTAAAGAACAGAAGCTATAGGCGATTTTTTCAAGATAACGCTATCGAAATTGAAACCTTAAAAGAACTTGTCGAGCTGGCCCGGCTGTCTGCATCCGGAGCCAACCTGCAACCTTTAAAATTCATTATTTCAAATGATCCAGAAAAAAATGCTCTGATATTTCCCCACCTGGCCTGGGCCGGTTATCTCAAGGACTGGGCAGGTCCGGAAGAAGGGGAACGTCCGGCAGCCTATATTATAATTTTAGGTGATGCTAAAATCAGCAAGAACTTTGGTGTGGATCACGGCATTGCAGCACAGAGCATAATGCTTGGTGCTGTGGAAAAAGGGTTTGGGGGCTGTGTAATAGGTTCAATCCAGCGGGAGGGACTTCGAGAAGCTCTTACCATACCTTTCCAATACGAGATCCTGCTTGTACTGGCTCTGGGTAAACCAAAAGAAACCGTTGTAGTCGAAACGGCAGTGCAGAACGGAGATATCAAGTATTGGCGGGACGGTAATGGAATTCACCATGTACCAAAGAGACCATTGGACGAACTCGTCATTGGGTAAAAATTCTCCAGTCCGTACCGGTACAGCTTCAATATAGCCCCAATCATCAATATATGAACATTGCTGCAACTAATTCTCATAGTTTGAAAAATTGATGGGGGCAATGTACCTATCATTTCAATAACTTGAGACACTACTTATAGTAAAAAAACCTATCACTACAACCACGACCAATATTACCAGCAATACAAATGGCAGCAAAACTGCGATCGCAGATCTGAGAGTTGATATGTTATGAACGTATGTTCCACCAACAATGTCGAGATAGAGCTCATATAGGCCTGCTAACATTCCTACTATAGGTATCCAGGCAAATAAGCTTACAGCACTGGAATAAGATAATATCCTTACAGTTCCCTCGTAACTACCAGTACCGCCCACGATCTTAAACAGAATAAATAGAATCGCTCCAAAAATGAATAATCCGATTATACCCATAATGGGGATAATGATAATATCTGAAATAGCACTCATAATAGTAAATTCAGTTGCCATTACAGTTGAACCGCCCAGCATGGACATATTTCCTGTCAGATTAAAACCAATTTTATTAATCAGTATTGATATAATTGCTGAACCAATACCCAATACGATAAGATTGATTGCAGCAAACTTTAACGGTTCACTATATCCACCCTCTTTAGGCATACTTTCATAAAAGGCTGAAGGACTGGTAATAACCTTCTTCCAAGTATCGACAAAATTATCCATAATCATTTCCCCCTTTTTGATTTCTTATATAAGAGACGCCCCCTCTTATAACAAACATAAATCATTTATGATCGCACAGGAAAATATAATGGTATATTTTCTGTACTCAAATAAATTATTAGTTCAAAGCTATATAATGTTTTTGAATGAATTCACTCATTTTTCACTGAAATCCATCGCTTTATTGCGACAGTATTGACGTCAGCAAAGAAACCGGGAAATCCAGGTCTACAAGAGTATAGGAAAGTGGACGAAAGAGATGGAAAACTATTGAATTTTGTGGATCCTTGCAGAGGTCTGGTTCGTAAGAAATAACTGGAAAATTGGATAGTGCCTGTTTGCACCTGACCCGAACGAACACCTAATCAAAACTGAACCTGGATATGGCTAACCCAAAAAAGATAATGGTCATAAGCACCAGCACACCGACCTCTTTCAAGATACCGACGAGCCCGAGGTCGAAATATAACAGGTCATAGAACCCATCCATGGCCCATGCTGTGATGGTCAGGCGGGCAATGTCCTGCATAAACTGGGGTTCAATGAAGATGGGCCACCATGAACCACCTATTGCAGACATTGTTAATGTCAGGACATTGGAAAAAGAATCTGCCTGGTCTTTGGTTGTGACAATAACTGCTACAAGTAAACCAAGTCCTGTACTTGACAGTGCTATTGCAGCTATCAGGACTGCCAGGGCTAACATGTCACTACCTAAGTTGAGGTCAAAAACGAAATGTCCGAAGATCATAAGGACCGAAAGCTGCACAAACGCTTTGAAAAAGGTACTGGTGATCTTACCTCCTATTATCTCGGCTTTGCTGATCGGAGCGACGACAAGACGCCTGAAAGTCCCTTCTTCCTGTTCCTTTAGCAGGCTTACCGATCCGGCACCGATACTTGTGAACAGTACAAACATGACAGCGAATCCGGGGACGTATTGCGTAAAAGACGTGAACTCACCCAGATTAGAGGAGGTGCTTTCTGTCTTAACCTGCACAGGCAGCGGTTGTGCAAACTGGTTTGCCACATCCACGACCTCGAATATCTGTTCCTCACTATACACGGGTATCCCGAGAGCCTCCACAGTCTTGACAACCACTACATTGATAGATATCCCGTTCGCATAACCTTCTACGATCTTCTCAAGCACAGTGTTCTGGGAATCCTCGGTCGGGTCAACAACCATCGATATTTCACTGTCCTCTCCCATCATTGTGGATTTTGTGAAATCCCTCGGTATGATAATCAACCTGCCATATTCCTGATCCCTGACCCTGTCCCTGGCTGCAAATTCGTTGGACTCCATATCGACATCAAGTATGTCGATCTCTTCCAGGAATTCTACAAATTCTTTAGAGATCTCACCGTTGTCCAGGTCTACCACAAGCACATCGATCCGGATATTCTGTTCGAAATCACCGCCAAGTGCCAGCCCTGCTACAGAGATAATAACCATTGGCAAGAGGAACATCAGTATAACCGCATTAACTTCTCGACCAGATACCCAACTCCGGTATTCTAAGATCGGGACAATTTCTTTCACAGCACGCAGCAAATCCAAGTTGATCCACCAGATACAAAAGACAAAAGATGTTCTCAGCCGGGAAGAAGGTATTATTATAGAACAAGATAACCCACTAACATTAACAATAAGCAGCGGTTCCCATCGTCTCTTTATAGAAGCGGATCTGCTCGATATCCTTCCTAAAGGTTTGACATCCTCTACTATAGATGACGAGAAATTCAGAAAAGCATCATCCATGTATTCCTTTCTGGTAAATAAAAAACCTAAGATCCTGATCATTGGGGTAAATCTGGCTACTATGGCCACCAAAATGAAGGATATTCAGAATCTGGTGCTCGCCTGGACCCTGACCACCTTGAAACAGGCGGCATTTGAAAACACATTTTTACGTACAAGTGTTCTATTAATGAATTTACCAACCAGGATATTTGAGGCATATAAATCTATAAATAGGTCGCCTGATGTAAATAAAATTTTCAATTTTCCTCGTGGTATTCCTGTTAAAAATCAAAAAGTCAATAAAATATTATCATCATTATTTATCGAATTTTCATCGAGAAAATCTAAATATAATTGGTCTGAAAGAAGAGTATTTTAATTATCATGAAGATTCCCGTTGAAAATTGACCCATTTTTCCCACCAATTTTGACCCACCTTCTATATGATTTTTCATACCATTTATAGTTACTATTTTCCATTAAACACCGATTTTCGTCAGCCGTTTATATTCCAATAATATTCCATCTTTTTTT
>JACUTQ010000112.1 GCA_014859725.1 Methanosarcinales archaeon
TGCGATCTCCTGTAAATCCGATTCAATATTTACCCACTCAATCTTGAGGAGATCCACTTTTTTGTTACAATAGTAATTAAATCCATAATAATAAGTTATTTATGCCATATAAATAATAAAAACAACCAATGAAAAAACATGATTTTTTTTTGAAATATAGGTCGTTTCTGTTTTTCATTATAATATCATTTATTGCAGTTTGTATCAGATTATTATCATATTCGAAAGTTTTTGTCAATGGTTCGATCAGTTTAATCGGCTTTGATTCCTATTACCATATGAGGAGGATATTATACACCATTTCCAATTTTCCTGATACAATCACATTTGATAATTACATCAATTATCCTTATGGATCCGAGATAGGATGGCCGCCCTTATTTGATCAGGCTGCATCGCTTTTAGCCATGATCATAAGCTTTCTCTCGCAAAATAAGATCAGTGTTGAATTGTCAGCAGCATTTTTCCCGTTAATTTTAGGAATATTAACATTCATACCGGTATATTTCATAGCTTCAAAGATTTTCAATAAAAATGTTGCTTTATTAAGTGTTTTTATGCTTGCAATTCTTCCCGCACATATTAGTAAATCACTTTTCGGTGCTTTAGATCACCATGTAGCTGAAATACTGCTCTCGACTTCCGCTTATGCCTTTTTTATAGCTGCTTTAAAATTCCCGGATATTTATGACCTGTCACTGAAAGAGTTACGAAAAGGAGTTAAAAATCCCTACATTAGACCTTTGATATATGCAGCATTTACAGGCATTTTTTTTACAATATCATTATTAACCTGGATCGGATCACCTATTTTTATTGGCCTCATAGTCCTTTATGCGATGGTGCAATTCAATGCTGACATCAAAGAAAACAGGTCCTCTGAATATCTTACAATAATATCTATTACCACACTACTAGTTACTCTGATTCTAATTTTTCCATTAATAATAATTATGGGTAGACCTGGATTTGAAATAAGTGCAATGTTTCTTTCGTCATTCCAGGTAGTATTTCTTGCAGGTGCTATTGTAATAATTTTAATAATGAGTCTTATTTCCGGAATCATTAAATCTAAGAATATTGTCTGGTGGAATTATCCTATAACGATCTTATTGCTTGCAGTAATTGGGATGTTTCTTACAAAAATTATTTCATCTTCAATATTTAACTCAATGAGTACGGGTATCTCATATTTATTCCGGGAAGGAATAGTACTTGGGACCATTCAGGAGGCTCAACCTTTATTTTATAATGGTGAAATATTTACTCTATTTCCTCTCTGGTATAATTTCGCATTAAGTTTCTATGTGGCCATCTGGGCATTTATAGTATTTAATAGAATGATGATAAAAGAATCCTACCCACCTGAAATGGTTTTCTTTTCAATCTGGACTTTGGTTATATTTTCACTTACTCTATTACAAAGGCGTTTCATGTACCTTTTGGTTATTAACATTGCATTATTGACCGGATTTTTTATTTTAATGAGTTTCAAGACGTTAAAAATAAATGAAACAAAAATAATAAGTAAAAAAATACGCAAGAAAATTTCATCCAGAGAAAATAAAAAAATTGTCCGACGAGAAGAGTGGTGGAAGTGGACTGTTCTTAGTATTATTGCGATAGTTATTATCCTGCCTAATTTTTTTAACGGGGTTTCCATAGCAACTGACCCGATGATTCCTTCATCTGACTGGAACGAATCGTTAAACTGGCTTAAAGACAATACACCACAAACATCATTTATCAATGCTCCTCTGGAAACACCTGAATATGGTATATTAAGCTGGTGGGATTACGGCAATTGGATACTCTATCTTGCAGATCGCCCGGTAGTATCTAATAATTTTCAGGTAGGAATAGATGATACTGCCAGATTTTTTGTTGAAGCAGATGAATCAAAAGCTAAGTCAATATTAGATAAAAGAAATGTGCGGTATATTATAATCAGTGATGATTTGTTAAATAAATTCCAGACAATAGCATTAATCGCTGGTGAACAAACCAACAATTATGCCACATTTGTTAGTAATGAGAGTGATTCCGGACTGAGACAGTATAGTTTTTTAGATCAAAAAATAATAAATGTGATGCTATGGTCTTTATATATGAATGATGGGTTAAATCTTGGATCTTTTCGACTGGTATATGAATCGAATGAATCTAACATAAAAAACTGGGAAAAACAGGCAGTTAAATCTATCAAAATATTTGAATATGTAGAAGGGGCAAAGTTAGAAGGGTTTGCATCACCAAATGAAGTTATTTTCGCTCAGATAAACATTATTTCCAATCGTAATAGAACCTTTACATATTCCAATCAAGTCATTTCAAATGAAACTGGCTGGTATGAAATAACTCTCCCATATTCTACCAGTGGAACGCCTTATGAGACCAGGCCTTTAGAGTCTTATAAAATTTTAATTAATAATTCCAGCATTTCAAAAAATATTGAAGTTTTAGAAGAAGATGTAATTGAAGGTAGAACTGTCAGAGTGGATCTAATAAATTAAGACTTTCCCAAATGGACCCGGCGGGATTCGAACCCGCGGCCTTCACGTTGCGAACGTGACGATCTTCCCCTGATCTACGAGCCCAAAAAAACTTAAATGGGGTTATAATACCCCAATAATTCTTAATATTTAATATTACAGACGTCCCAGTTCCACGACTGAAACGCTCTCTACTTCATCCACTGCCGCAAAAGCTTCTTCAACCTGCTCGGTGCCGCCCTCAATATCACCTACAATAATAACAGCAATAATGGCTTTCAAGCCAAAGGCAATAGGTTCTTCTGAAAAGCCGTGAAGCTTTGCGCCTTCAGGTATTACCGCCTCCAACCTCTGCTTTAATGTTTCCAGGTCAGTCTCCACGCCTGCAGGCATGATCTTCATTTTAGCTGCTACATCACCCATTGTTTTCACGGTCCCTGGAATCCACAACCCGGACATGAATATGTATTGCTCTGATGCCTACACATTACGCATCTTCCTATTTCTCTTCCACATGAAGGGCATGGGAAGCGAATATATCCTTTCTCAATAAGTTTAACTCCGCATGAAATGCAGCTATCTGCTTGTGCCATCTTCTGATTCTCCTTTTTTGGATTTCGATAGTAGTATGATTATATTGACTTAAAACTTGCTCTAACCTGATATCAAAGTACCCACTGTTGTGTCGCCATCCAGGGCTGCAAGCACACGAGAAGGATATTTACCATTAACCATCATGCAGTCCATGTTATGTTCAACTAAAAAAGAAGGCAGACCCTTATCCACACAGGTAGCATCCCTGTCCACCAGGTCAGCTGCATTGACCTGTGATAACAGGTCCCCATCAATATAAATTCCGTCCACATCGGTAACCTTTATCAGGCTTCTACCGCTTTTCCGGGCAACCCAGGCAGAAATGGTATCTGAAGTTACATCCCAGGAATGGTCCAGACCACTGTTAATCTTGTGCAGCAATTGGTATGGCAATAGAATGTTTACACCGGTGTTCTTGCTCTCCAGGTCCTCGGAAAATGAGATCCCTGTCCTGTCTGCAAGGTAATATGCATATTGTTCCATTGCCAGTACCGCCATCCAGTGAGCCGCTTCATCAGAAATTCCTGCTGTCGCCTGGAATGTACGAATATTATTGGCGAATACGGCACCCCCGGGAACAATTAGAACAGACCGGTTTTCCTTTTTAGCATGTTCATTGATTTTGTTAATAAGATTAGACACACAATCAATGAGACTGCCTCCTAATTTCAATACTACATCGGAGTTCATTGTCAAGATTATTGGAAAGCTAATTATATAAAATGCACCTAAAAATGAGAAAACCCTGAGATACCTGGCAAATATATTTCAGGTTAAACACATAATAGCAATTCATATGTTTGATCCTTACCAGATCCGCCAGGATTTCCCTGTCCTTGAAAATGTAGTATATCTTGACAGCGCAGCCACCACACAGACACCAAGACAGGTAGTAGAAGCCATGTCAGATTATTTTTTCAAATATGCAGGGAACTACGGCCGGGGCGCGCACAGGCTGGCCAGGGAGACCACGAACCATTATGAAGATGCCCGGGAAATGGTTGCAGGATTTCTTGGAGGAGATTACGGGCATACGGTATTTACCCGCAACACTACAGAAAGCATCAATATGGTGGCGCACGGGTTGGACTGGGAAGCTGGTGACCATATAGTGACAACTCTTGTGGAGCATCATTCAAACCTGCTTCCATGGTTCAGATTAAAAGAAAAAGGCGTAGAGGTTACAGTGGTCGATCCTGACCAGTATGGAATGGTCGATCCAAAACATATCGCCGCAGTCATTAACGATAAAACCAAACTGATAGCCATTACCCACGTGTCAAATGTATTTGCATCTATAATGGATGTGGAAGAGATTACCAGGATCGCACATAACAATGGCTGTCTGGCCCTGGTAGACGCGGCCCAGAGTGTGGGTCACATGCCCTTTGACGTGAGTAAAGTAGACTGTGATTTTTTAGCAGTGCCTGGCCATAAAGGCCTGTTGGGGCCCCAGGGGACAGGAGTATTATATATAAAAGATACTGAATCGATCAAACCCACCTATATTGGAGGCGGAACAGTGTTCGCGGTCTCAGAAGACAGTTATGAACTTGAGGAGGCCCCGGGACGGTTCGAAGCAGGTACACCCAACATCCCGGGAGTGATCGGCCTGGGCAGGGGAGTGGAATATGTCAAGGACCTGGGAATTTCAGATATTGAGAGACATGAAGTAGCACTGGCAAGAGATGCAGCTAAACGACTGGCTGAGATCGATAAGGTTGAGGTGTACGGCCCCCCGGACAGGGCTGCTGTTGTGCCCTTCAATGTGATCGGCCTGAACCCGCATGATGTGGCTATGATACTGGACGAGACCAGGAAGATATGTGTACGAAGCGGACATCACTGCGCGATTCCTTCTATTCATTTCCTGAAAGTGGACGGTACGGTCAGGGCATCATTTGGTGCATATAACATTCCCGAAGAAGTGGATCTGCTGGTAGATACAGTAGAACAGATCGCTACGTCACTGACCTGAGGTACCTGTCATGAAGATAACGTTGTTGGGCACCGGTGTGGCTATACCCCAGGCAGAACGCTTCCAATCCGGCCTGATAGTGGAAGGGGACAGTCCCGTGCTGTTTGACTGCGGATGTGGGGTGCTGCAGCGCATATACCAGAGCGGGTATAAGCATACCGATATTTCCAATGTGTTCCTGACCCACCTGCACCTTGACCACTGTGGAGACCTGCTGGCTCTTATTAAGGCTAACTGGCTCTGTGATGTTACTCATACTGATTTATGGGGTCCTGCAGGTACCAGGCAATGGCTGGATGACCTGCTTGCTGTTTACTCATATATGCAGGACAAAGTTGAGATTCAGGTAAATGAACTCGTTAGCGATAAGGTAATAAATGTGGATGGGCTGGAAGTGGAGTGTGTCCGGACTATTCACATGATGCCATCTTTGGGCTATAAAGTGAAAGTCCGTGGAAAGTCATTGTTATATACAGGTGATACTGAACCAGGAATTGATATTGCAAACGCCATCAATGGAATTGATCTGTTAATTCACGAGTGTTCATTTCCTGATACTTTTGAGGTAACGAACCACACCACGCCAAAAACACTGGCTGTAATGCTCGAAGGAAGAGAAGTGGGAAAAATCGTACTCACACATCTTTATCCACAGACCAAAGGATTCGAAATCGGAATGGTAAAGGTGCTGGCTGATGCCTGCAAGTGTCCTGTTGAGATCGGGTATGATCTGCAGGTTATAGAGATATGATCGTAATAGGACCAATGGGTCATTGGTTAAGAGTAATATTGTTGTTGAACGCAGATAGAAAATATAATTCACTGAAGGTTTTATAACAATTCGCAGTTGCGGTAAAAGTATCCTCCCCTCACAGCTTTTCCCCAGCCCCATATTCTCGATAACTTCCTGCACATGGCTGGAGGGTTATGGATCTGCAAATGGGACAACGAGTCCTTTTCGACAAAAAGTGGCTTAAAGAAGTAACTGCTCCAAATATTTCAGGTCATATAATATTACATTATCCCCTGTTATTTTTGTCTTGAATCCCTTTGCAAATATAATATAATACTCCCCTTCTTTTTCAATTGGAACCAAGCTCGCCTTTTCTTTTAGATGCTCAAGGACTTCGCTTGCATTGACCTTGTCGCTCCATTTGCATTCGCAGAAAATGATATGTTTGCTTTTTTCATTAAATGCCACTATATCGATCTCTTGCTCTTTATGCCACCATTTTCCTATCCTCGTGAATCGAAAAGGAAGGAGCTCTTTCTCGTTTAGCATCTCGAGAATTTCCTGGGCAATGTTCTCAAAATGTCTCCCCACGTACCGGTTAAATTGTGGCTTTATGCTTTGAATAACGGCATTTCCTTTTCCTTTTTCGATATCCTCCATTTCAGGATATACGAACTTGAACCAGAAATCAAATAAATTGTCGGCAAGGATATACATTCCTTTTCTGCTTTTGTAGCTCTCGGTAACAGGCACGGTTCGGTAAACAAGCTGGAGGTCAATTAATACAGAGAGGTATTTGTTCACTATGCTTATGCTAAGACCTGTATCATTGACTATCAGCCCGATTCTGTGATTGCCTTTTGCCAGGGAAAGCAGGATTGAGAAATAGTACCTGGGTTCTGTCAGTTCCTGCCTAAGTACGAACTCAACATCCCTGTACAGGAATGAATCTTCTCTCAGGATGTTATGCTCTATATTTGTGAAAACATCTTTTTTTGGGTCAGCCTCCATAATATATGCAGGTGTTCCGCCATATACTGAATAGAATTCGACTGCTTTTTTAATGTCCTTTATGTAACCAAGTATGTGGATAAAGGGAATCTGCTTGATGAACAGCTGCCCTGTCCCTCTTCCATAAAGCGGGCTGCTGTATCCCATTACCATTGATTCCATCATTGAGATGCTTGAGCCGCACAGTATCAGGAAGATATTTGAATTTTTGAGTTTGTTGTCCCAGTAATCTTGCAGGATGGATGGAAGGCTTGGGTCTTCTTTGACCAAATATGGGAATTCGTCTATGGCTATTACGATTCTATCCTCTGCCCTGCTTGAGAGGTATTCAAAAAATCCGTCCCAGCCTGTGAATTCGGTCTTTTTCAGCGGGTCGTCATTAAAGAATTCCCCGAGTTTGTGTGCAAATATCCTAAGCTGGAGGGTTTTTGATTCTTCACGGGCCAGGAGGCGGATGCCTCGATTGTTTGTGAACTGGTCTATGAGTTCGCTTTTTCCTATCCTCCGCCTGCCGTATATTACCATGAATTCGGCTCTGGTGCTGTCGAACCTTTGGTTGAGGAGCGAGAGTTCTCTCTGCCTGTTGATGAATACACTCATAAGTATTATACTTGAGAGTGTATTATTTATAATTTGCGCTGGGGTGGGTGGTTGTGCAAGTCACTATACCCCGGACTTAAGTACCGTAGGCCTGTAATAGATTTCTTCATCACAGTTTTCCATCTTATCCGGCATTTTCTCACCCAAATCTTTTCCATCCATTTCTTTAGTCAACTGACTATAATATCTACTAATGTATTGTAATTTTAACATTTCGAAATCCGGTCATGTAAATTAAATAGATTGGTCATTA
>JACUTQ010000113.1 GCA_014859725.1 Methanosarcinales archaeon
GAATTTGTCCATTTTTCCTCCGTGACGACAATTCCATTTCGTTGTAAAGCTAAGGCAATTACAAAAGGGTCAGCTTGATTACTTGTTCGGTTAAAGTCGATTAAAGTTGGATGTTTTGTTAAAATTTCACTTACGATAGTTTGTACTTCATCGTCTAAAGGTTGAAACATTTTACTATTTTTATCCACCCAACTTTTTATGCTATCATCTTGCTTTTCTAATTCAAAATAGACTTCTTCAGGTGCTATTAATTTATCGGTTTCAATTAAACCTTTAAAGTGTTCCCAAAGCTGAGGAAATATCTCAGGCGGATATCTATCATTCCACCCTGTTAAAAGGGAACTGGTGTCAATACAATAAATCAAAAAAAAAAACTCCTAAGAAGACATTTCACTACGCATTAATTCGGATTCAATTTTTGGTAAATGCTTCAATCGTACTCCTAGATAATCAGCAACATCACTCATGTTGATTTTTTGTTCTCGATAAGACTCTAGAACAAGATTTGAATACATTTCCCCATTCCAGCTCAGTACTTTTCTATAATATGGAATTTTCACATCTTCATCTGGACTTTTCATCAATTTCAATTCTTCAAGAAGCTGTTTTCGTTTTGTTCTATAAAATTCAAGGGTTACCAAATCTAATGTAGTAAGCCGGCGAATAATAACTTCACGACTAACTTTATATTTATTGGCAAGTTTCCGAATATTTTCATCAGACCATTGATCTGGATCAAGATTTTGTTTAACGAGTGGTTCTTTTAATAATCCGGCTTTCGGAACTAAGAATGCCGCTGCAAAATGGTTACAAAAAACCTCGAATCTGGAAATATTATTTTTATAATCAGATTCATACATATCACAAATTCCTCCATTTCGAAGGAGTAAATGGCAGTATTCATGGAATAAGGAAAAGATTCGAGCTGTTGGTGTATCTTTGGAATTGATTATGATAAATGGATATTCTTCATTGTAACCAGAATAACCTCTCATTTCAGAAATTTGGACTTTACTGGATTGAAAAACAAGTATTCCTTTATCTTCAAGCGTTTTTTTCCAAAATCTCAATGCTGCATATTTATCCTTTAATTTAAACTGGTTTTGAATGTTTATGTTAAGAAAATCCCTTTCTCTTTGAGCAAGTTTTTCAGGATCATCATTTAAATGAGCAATAGAAAGTTCATTTCCTGTTTCTAGATTTATCATTTTTGCTAATTCGATTGCAATTTCTTGTCTTCTATTGCATTGTCGGATTTGAACTAAAGTATCATAGGATAATTCATGATCCATATTTTCGGGTAATAACCTGAAATCCATAGAAATGTTAGGTAAAGAAGGGGGGTCGGATAAAAAGAATACAGCTAAAGATCGTTTATAAGCATTCGCCGCTTTTCTTAGTTGATTAATGGTTGGTTTTTTTTCTCCAGACTCCCATTGTTCAAGCAATTTTGGGTCGATCGCAATTTTTTTTGCAGATTTCTCAATATCTAATCCTACTGTCTGGCGTGCCCAAGTTAAGAGGTCCGGATTTATATTTGCTCTTGCAGATATCATTTTTATGATCTTTCTATTTTTTCAGTTCAATTTAATAACAATACATAGTAAATTTAACTAAATATATCTAACGAATCTTATTTGGGATGGATTAAATATATTTTGCTTCCTTTATCGCTTCTTATTTTTCGCTTTCTCTTCAGCCTCACGCTTTGCCTTCTCTCCCTTTATCCGCTCCAACAACACCCCTGCCGGCTCATCCTCCGGGTCCTGGGGAATCAGCTTCCCCTCAAAGGCCCGCTTCAGGATGCTCTGGCGCAGGCGCTCTGCCTGTTTAAGGCTGTGCTCGATGGTCTTTTCCATCTCATCAGCCGCCAAGAGGCAACGCTCCACTTCGGTGACGATGCGGTGCTGTTCGGTGAGGGGTGGGAGGGGGATAGCCATCATCTTGATCTCCCCAATATTTATATGTGGAACAGTTGAGCCAGTAATTTTTAGTTTCCATTGAAGTTCAAATATTTTAGATTGTAATGCTAGCATAAAATATGATGAATCAATTCCATTTTCTGTTCTAAACATCATCATTCTTTGGCCTAAACAAATATCGAAATTTGGTGGTACTATAACAGCAGTTCCAATTGTTCCTTCACGTGCAAATAAAATATCTCCAGCTTTAGGAACCAAGCGCCTAACTCTCTCATTGTAAGTATCAACTGAAACAAAACGTGCATTTTCAAAAATGATTTTTCCTTGTTCTATGCAATTTGTATCAATACAATATTTCCCCTCATTTACGAATTTAGGAGTGCTATGTAAACAGTCTACTATATGCTGAGAAATTTCATCTAATCCACCCCAATGCCACCCTTCTGGAAGTTCATTTAACTTGTCGGTTTCAGGCGCTATAGGGTCTTTATATTTCTTCCCCTTATTCTTTTCCTCCCACTTCCGCCGCCGCTCCTCCAGTATCCTCTCCAGCAGCACCTCAGCAGGTTCATACTCCCGCCCCTCGGCCCGCGCCAGCTCAGCTTCGTTAGGCACCAGCCTGCCCTCACATGCGGATTTCAGCACCGACTGGCGGTATCGCTTCAACTGGGCCCGGGCCGCCTTGAGCGACTCCACGCCGGCGTCCAAGTTGGTGAAGAGCTGTTCGATGCGCTCGACGATGCGGTGCTGTTCGGGGAGTGGGGGAAGGGGGATAAATGATTTCTCTAAAAACTGAAAATGCCTAGCATAACCTTTATCTGGTAGTGGAATTCCCTGAATGAAATAATAAAAAAGTCTAGGATAAAACACTTTTTTAGGTCGAATTACTTTTACACCATCGGCACCTGCTACAAAATCAAAATTAACAAATTTTACAATTTTTGTATGATCACCAAAAACTATCAAAGGAGACTCATAAGAAATCTTTAACTCTTCTTTATCAGTATATCCTCCAATAAAGACTTGGCCTTGATCAATAACTGGAAATTTTCCATTTTGTTGATATTCTTTCTGTTTCAGTTTCTTATTTGTTAATGGGATTTTTTCAATTATTTCTTTAACTGGCATCCATGCCCAGTTTTCTGGTAATATAAGTTTTTCATAACTATCCATGATTAATTCCGAAATTACTTTGGATATCCAGGATACGAGTCTGCAACTATACCATGCCCACAATTTATATCATAAATCTGATATTCCCAATATGACTGAAGGTAGCTCATAGGTAGATAATAAAACGATTGAGGTGGTCTGAAATCTTCATCAATATATGGATCAATTGGAGGAGTTAATTCCTGGACATTGGAAATTTTAATAGCATAACCTATATCCGAATTTTTGAAATAATTGAAAAATTCACGTTCAGATATTCCCGCATCTCCATGGCATTGCTTCCATAACAACTGGGGCGAATCTAATAAAATGCAATCGATCTCAACAATGGCAATAATTTTCTTAACAGGAGAACTGGAATAGATATAGATTTTTTCGATATCTTCTCGTTTGAAAATGGACTTCCTGAACTCGTATTTTTTCCTACCCGATACAATTTCTTCAGCGTATTTTGGCTTAACCGACAGTAAAACGTTCATCTATTTCCCCTCCTTCTTTTATCACCATATATTGATTATGATTTATTTCACTAATGGTCTGTGGATAAGAAATACCATGATCGTCAAGAAAATTCTTATCCAGTGGCTTCGGGAGATTCAGATGATGTCTAAATAGAATTACAAACACAGGTTTTTTAGTCCAATCTTTGAGTTCTGAATGAGAATAAACACTTCTTTTTCCAACAGATCGAAGTATCAATTCCAGATCATCACTATGGAATGGTTTTTGGTCAACAACTCCAAGAGAAACTACAGCCTTTTGATCTTTAGATCGATAAAATAGAATAATATCCCCGGCTCTCATTTTCTTTGTCCCAGAATAAGAAAGATATGCTTTCTTGATCGCATTGCCGGGCGCATTGATCTCACTATAATCTGTAAGTTTCATCTGTCGGTTTTCATAGTCAGGGAAGAGCCGGTCATGAAATTCAGGTCGAATGGGAATTAAGAATTTCTTGATATCTAAAGCATCTTTAAATGATGGATAGTATTTCTTGGACATCTCAACGGGTGACAATTCCTTTTCAGTTGGGATGAATTTTTTTAAAAAGACTTCTTCATTATTTTTCTTCAAAAAACCTACACTTTCAAATCCATAATATTCAATAAGATGAATTAAACCATCACTCTCTTTTCGAAAATGGGTTAGATACATCTCAAAAATATGATTGTCAATGCAGTATTGGAAAGCCATTTTTAACAGAAGTTCGCCCAATTTATATCCCGAAAGATCGACTTTTAATGTTGCTATCTTCAATCGTTTAGTGGCCGGGATCGGAATAATTGTTTCAATAGGCTCATTTTCTTCTTTTAGTATAAGCAATGTCTTTATTTTATCATCTTCCTGATAAACCCAGCATTTTCGCCCCTCAATTGATATTTTCTTGAACCAAATCCTGAAAGCAGAGTCACTGTAATCCTCTTTTAATAAATCGAAGAAGGGGTCATCTACATCGAGATTACGCACAAAATCTTCTTTCAGGAGTGCATGTTTCGGGACTCTTCTTGCATACAGGTTCTTGAAAAAATCTAGGGCAGAATCAATGGAAAGCACACGATCATCAAGATCTACTCGGTTCGCCTTTTTATGAAGACCATAATCTTCAGTAATTAATAAATCGACAGCATTTTTTTGGATTGAAAATAAGATTTCGTTATCATTAGTTTCATTACTGCTGGGTGAAGGCCCCATTAGTGATAAAAAATCCTCAGTGGGCCTAAGTGGTAACTCAATAAGTGGATAACCTTTTAATTTTGATAAAATAATCGTTCTCCGCTGAACATCTTTGTCATTATTGATATCTTTTAAAGAAGCTGGATGAATGAAGATTTGATGTCCATGTCTGCGGATTATATTAAGAAGATCTTGAAGATTTGGGCTCAATTCCTTAGGATCTTCGATATGAATAAGAATATTTGTATCAAATATTATTTTCATATTGCATCATTGTCCCAAAAATGTCTGAACATCGTGTCATACCTTCATTTTTCACATTATATCGTTTTGCAAAGAGGTAGGCGAAAGTAATATCATACTGCTAGCACCTCATTAAGTTGCGCTAAAATATTGTTCAGTTCCTGTCCGAAGATCTGGTAGGCCTTTACAATACCGCCTTTTTGGTTAAACGGAACATTCTCAAAATCATCCATTTCTATACTCACAGACGAACCGATATGATCTTTTATCATTGAAAGCCACTCCATCTGTTCTTGTGTAAATGAATCCCTTATATCCTCCTGCTCTGCAATCCACTTCTCAAACCGCTGGTTAACCGTAATTGGGAACGGTTCCAGCATATCACTTTCACCCGTAGCAAACCGCATCAGCGAGATAATATTTGTCAGCAGTCTCTGCGGACCTGCCCCTATCACCTTTGACCTGTCCAGCTGCTCATACGCCTGCCACAACAGCTCTGGTGTTAAATTATATGGCGGTTTTTCAATGGCTTTGGAAAGTTGCTTGATCTCCTGGTATGTGAGATGCCTCCTCCCATATGGTTTGCTATAGATGATCTGCAGCGCTGTAAGCTCGTCCTTGTTTTCTTCAATAAACTGCTTGAAGTTGTTCACCACATTTTGCGCCTTCTCCTTTGCCTGTTCACCAAACCCAGCAAAGATCACAGTGTCCTGGCTCACATCATCGATAACCTGCTCGTTTCGTTTCTTAACGTTAATAATAGTATTTCTCAGTCCAGGATCATCGAAGGAGGTACATGCATCATTCGCCAGCACCTCAGCAGCGCCCCTGATCTGCTCATCGGTTGGCGTTTGTGTGTCAAATAGTTCCCTGGCCTTCTCCACTTTTCTATCAGGATCAACAGCATCCAGCAGATCGTTGATTATCCGTGTTAAAGGCTTACCTCCGGCTGCTTCTTCGATCTCCTGTTTATCATTTTCTTCCAGTGCCCGATCAAGCCTGGCCAGTCTTCCGGCCAGTGAAGTCAGAGTATCCTCATCCCGGTTACCCCATGCAACAGATTCCATAAGTTTCTCAAAGGAGACTGTCTTCTTTCGCTCAAGCGGCCTGGAATCGGTCTTATCATTCTCGCACACGCCCACTGCATCCACGATCACGAAATGGGTCTTACTGGGAGCATCCGGAGTCACTCCTTTCAGGTCAGTATACGAGATGGTCCGTGTGCCCCGCCCCTTCATCTGCTCAAAGAGCACCCTGGATTTCACATCCCGCATGAACAGCAGGCACTCCAGTGGTTTGATATCGGTGCCAGTCGATACCATATCCACGGTCACCGCAATGTGCGGATTATAGGAATTGCGGAAACTGGCAATCAGGTCTTCAGGCTTCTCCCCATAGGTCTTGTAGGTGATCTTCTTGCAGAACTCGTTTCCTTTGCCGAATTCCTCCCTGATGATATGGACAATATCCTCGGCATGGGAATCATCCTTGGAAAATACCAGGGTCTTCAGGACCTCGGTCCTGCCAGGGAACATTTCGGTAGTAAGCTTGTTCTTAAAGGTCCTGATTACTGTCCTTATCTGGTCGGTTGCCACCACACTGCGGTCCAGTTGTTTTGGTGTATATTCCAGGGCTTCATCCAGCTGTTCCCACCGCCTGCGCCTGGTCAGCCGGTCCCTTTTATCGACATAATAACCTGCCTCCACCTTGCTTCCCTGCTCGGTAATATCTGTCTGGATGCGGTACACTTCATACCCCACATTCACCCCATCAGCCACTGCCCGTTCATGATTGTACTCCATGACAAGATTCTGGTTAAAAAAACCCAGGGTCTGCTTGGATGGTGTGGCTGTCAGACCGACTATAAAAGCATCAAAGTATTCCAGCACCTGTCTCCATAGATTATAGATTGATCTGTGATATTCATCAGTTACGATAAAGTCAAAGGTCTCAATAGGTATCTGGGGATTGTAAATAACATCCTTTGGGGTTCTGTCAGCGGGTAAGTGGTCGAACAATGATGCTTCTTCATTTTCAGCATCGTATTCCTCCTCACCTTTCAGCATTGAATACAATCTCTGGATCGTGGTAATACACACTCGGCTGACAGGGTCCAGGGTATTTGAAGTAAGGTGCTGTACATTATAAAGTTCAGTGAATTTCCTGCCGTCGTCAGGGGTTATATATTGCTGGAACTCCTTTCGGGTCTGTCGTCCCAGGTTGCTCCTGTCAACTAAAAACAGTACTCTTCTGGCATTTGCGAATTTTATTAAACGGTATATAGAACTGACAGCAGTGTAAGTCTTTCCTGTTCCTGTAGCCATCTGGATAAGAGCCCTTGGTCTTGATTCAGCTAAAGATTGGTCCAGATTGTGAATGGCATCAAACTGGCAAACTCTCAAACCTTCAGCTTCCAAGTCATGCATAGAAGCCATTTCCATAAGTCGTATCCTAAGGGTATCTGGTTGATACATCCATTCCTTGAGGGTTTCAGGTTTGTGAAAAGCAAAGACCCTTCTTGAGCGTGCATCCGGGTCTCTAATATCTCTGAAATACGTCTCTGTGCCAGTACTTTCGTAGGAAAAAGGAAGTGGCAACTGTACATGTGGAAGATTTCCAGGAATATTTGTTATATATTTG
>JACUTQ010000114.1 GCA_014859725.1 Methanosarcinales archaeon
ATCCCTGCCAGTCCTTGAATGAACATCTCTCCCAGATCATCAATCAGATTCAACCTAATTTCAGGGAAATTTATATGCATTGGGATGATATATTCTAATTAAGGAAGTTGGAGATTATTTAAAATATAAATGAGGGAGGTGAGATAATTGGCAATTGACCCGATCTGCAAGATGGAAGTTGATGAAACGACTGCAAAATTCACATCCGAGTATAAAGGTAAAAAATTCTATTTCTGTGCTCCTGGATGCAAGAAAGAATTTGAATCAAATCCTGAAAAATATGCTTGAATAAGAATTGAATTAATTGACGGTATGATAAAAATGGACGATATAATGGCAGACATAGAAGAGATGATGGAAAATCTAAAAACAGTTGATGATGCAATCAACCTGGCACTGACTATCGAAAATCAGGGACTAAAATTCTATTCAGAAAAAGCAAATACCGCGGTAAGTATTCTAGCTAAGGAACTGTTTACATATCTGGCAGCAGAAGAAGCTAAACATATCGAATACCTTAATAATTTTGGAAAAACAGGTAATGCATCTTCAATAAGAAATGTTGATCCAGCTGATTTCACCTCATCTTTTGAGATGGAATTTACCGGTGCAAAACCTGGTGAGATGGATGTATTAATGGGAGCCTTAGGGTTTGAACAAAAAAATGAGAACTTCTATAATAAGCTGGCAGTACGGGCCGAAGACCCTGACCAGAAAGAATTCTTTACCATAATGACTTCGTTTGAACACAAACATCTTGAACTGATTGATGGTTTTATTGACGCTGCGACCCAGTTCAGAATGCAGACATAAGTGATGGAGGTACTTGTATGGGGGATAAACCAAAACCCTTTGAACTGACTAAGGGTGTCTATTGGGTAGGGGTTGTTGATTGGAACCTCCGTGATTTTCATGGTTATGTCACATCCAAAGGGACCACTTACAATGCATATTTGATCGTAGATGAAAAAATCGCTCTTGTAGACACAGTAAAATCAGAGTTTTCCTCTGAGATGCTTATGCGCATAAGCCAGATCATAGACCCTGCAAAGATCGACTACGTGATAGCTAACCATGTTGAAATGGACCATTCAGGATCACTTCCCGCAGTCATGGAAGTCGTCCCAAATGCACCCATATACTGCACAAAACGGGGATGTGACGGCCTGAGCCTGTATTACCATGGTGACGGATGTGAGGATTGGCACTTTGAAACGGTAGAAACAGGGACTGAATTGAGTCTGGGCAGCAAGACGTTGATGTTCATCGAAGCAACCATGCTCCACTGGCCCGACAGTATGCACACCTATCTCAAGGAAGATAAGATCCTGCTCTCCAATGACGCATTCGGGCAGCATATTGCTACTTCAAAGAGGTTCAACGATGAAGTGGATGACGTGCTTGAGGATGCTGCTGAATATTATGCTAATATCCTGATGCCTTTCGGCCAGGTCATCCTGAAATACGTCGATACTGTGGGAGAACTGGGCATCGATATAGATATGATCGCACCCTGCCACGGCATTATTTGGCGGGATAATCCTGCCCGGATCATAGAAGCATACGGACGCTGGGCAAGGGGAGAGAACAAAGAGAAGGTGCTGATCATCTACGATACCATGTGGGGCAGCACCTACAAAATGGCAAATGCAATACTGGAAGGGGTAAAGTCGGCCGGTGTCGAAGTAAAATTACTGAACATCAGGAAGAATGATCAGAGCAAGATCATAAAAGAAGTACTTGACGCGCCTGTGTTCTTTATCGGTTCGCCCACTTTGAACAATGGAATGTTTCCTTCAGTTGGTGGATTTTTAACATATCTTAAAGGACTGCGACCCAGAGGAAAGAAAGCTGTAGCCTTCGGATCTTATGGCTGGGGAAAAGGAGCTGTTAAGGGGGTTGAATCAGAATTAAAAGCCGCTGGTTTCGAGATAATCGAACCTGGATTGGAGATACGATACCGGCCCGATGAGGAGGGACTTGCATCCTGCAGATCTCTGGGGGAGCGGGTAGCTAATATTGTAAAAGAACAGATGGTGATGGGGTGAGATTAAATGGAAGATATTGAAACCGAGATATATGAATGGGCAAAACAGAATGCAGAAGAACACGGGTATAAGCTGAATCCGGATTATGATATTGTAGCTATTGCAATAAAAGGAATGGCCAATAATAAGAAAAAGTATGGGGAACAATACTGTAGTTGTCGGGAGATCACAGGCAATAAACAAGAGGATCGTAAGATCATCTGTCCGTGCGTATACAGAACAAGGGAGATCGAGCAGCGGGGAGCATGTAAATGCGCACTTTACGTTAAATAAGCAGGCTTTGGGGATTTGTGGCAGGGATATCCCTGCTACTTTTTATGCAGATTGCATGCAGTGGGGCTTTTGGAATTATTTATCCAAAGTTTGGAATTTTCAGACATCGGGTTGCAAAACGGCTAACCAGCGCATCCTGATTATTCAATTATACAAGTCCAAACCTATTTTATTAATTTTAGAATAATGTCGTCAAATTTTTGTGATCTGTAATAAACTAATTTCTTTTTTCCAGAGGTAGTTTTTTCTAAAAGCCCCAATTTTTCTAAATAAATAATATCTTTTCTAGCCGTTTCATAAGCAGTATTGAACCTATTTTGTATCTCTTTTATTGTAAATGAAAACTTAGGGTCATCAAAAATAAATTTTAAAATATATATTTGTCTTTCATTTATGTCTTTAATTATCCTAAAATCATATAGATCCCGTTTTTCCTGAATTTTATTATTTATATACTTTTTAAGATTGTTAAAGGCTAAGTCTATTGTTTTTAGCTGATAATTTATAAAATAGGTTAAATCATTTTCATCAAGTTCAGTGTATAAATATGCTTTTGCATATTGTGTGCGTGAATTAATAATTATTCTTGAAATAGACATATACTCTATTAACCAGTAATCTCTTGAAAGCAAATACCAATAAAAAATTGCTCTTGCCGTTCTTCCATTTCCATCTACAAAAGGGTGGATATACCCAATTAGAAAATGCAATATAATGGCTCTTATCATTGGATGAATAAATCTGGTCTCATCACTTTCATTTGCAAAATTACAAAAATCGTCCATTAATTGTTCTATTTTTTTATAGTCCGGGGGATGGTAAACAACATTCCCTGTTAAATCCACTACAGATATGTCATTTGCAGCTCTATATTTACCTTCGTTACTTGGATCTTCCAAAGTGTCTTTGGCAATTGAAGTATGAATTTCAAGTATTAGTTCAGAATCAAGTTTTTTATTTATTAATGGTTTTATTTTTTTAATTGTATTATAATTGTTAAGAATCATTTGTTCAGATATGTTTTTTGGTTTTCTACCCTTTCTCAACATCGATTTGGCATATTCTCTGGTAGTGACAGCTCCTTCTATTTGACTTGAAGCAATTGCTTCTTCCATAATTGAATTAATTAAATATTGCTTTTTCTCATCCTTTGGGATAATATTTCCTTCTAGATTTCCCCCTAAATTAAGATCAAAATGGTGAAGTTTTTGGTTGATATAAGGAGTTAAATTATATTTAAATTCAAATCCTTCAAGGTCACTTAATTTAATTATTTCAGGATGGGAGTTTCTTTGTGTTTTGGTGATTTTCCATAATATTTCAGGATTGATCTGTTGGGAAATTTCCTTATGTTTTAATTCTGACCAATATAAATATCTATTATAAATATCTGAGAATGACTGTCTAAATGTTTCATTTCTTAAATAATTACAAATCTCATTAATTTCGTTTGCTTTAATTTCTGATAAAGGTGGTTTCTCTGGAATTTTCATAATAACCATTAATTACTATTTTTAACAATATTAGTAATTAATAGTAATTAATCGTAATTAAAGTTTTTCTACAAAGGGGTTTAGGATTACATATCTTAATATTTTATGCGCCCGCATGGGTGCCTCGGACAAAGCGTAGCGGCATCCGGGGTAGGTGACTCTACCAAAACTACTTTTATGTGCATCCTTAGAATATGAATCTAAAACATTCTTTAAAGTATAAACAAGGGCACAATTCATTCAGATTTTTATTTAATCGATATGTTCATAATATAGATAACAAACTTAAATAATACTAGTTTGAAACATTTTAATATTTTTGTCCAACCTCATTCACCCACTAGATGCCTTGCATTTGTAACGCAGGTCGTTAACTTAAATACCCCTCGAACAATCCTCTTTGACCAATCACATTGAAAAAATCCGCCACCCCAAGCATCTCCATCCTCCGCCCTACAATGACATACTTATTATCATTGTTATGTTGATAATAGTCGAAAACCCATATATCCGTTCCAGACAAAATAATACCTGATAGCACAATGGAAATATCAATAAAACGACAAAACCCACCAAAATAGCTGTGATCCGGTGGAGCTGGTTGAAGGGACGCATCACTTTAAGGAGATGAAAAAAATGGTAAAGAGAACTATCGTAACAATAGATGAGGACAAATGTACAGGTTGCGGAAAGTGCGTTGCACCATGCGCAGAAGGAGCCATACAGATAATTGACGGGAAGGCCAGGGTAATGTCAGAGGACCTGTGCGACGGTATGGGTTATTGCATTGGCATCTGTCCTGAAGGAGCAATGGCTGTAGAGGAGCGTGAAACTGTGGAATTTGATGAGGAGAAGGCTGAAGCACAACCTAAAAAGTCAGACATATCCATCAAATGTTTCAACTGCAACAAAGGCGAGAACGAGGTGTACCTGCTTCCACTGCGCCATGAGATGAAGAGCGAATGGGTGTGCACGCGCTGTTTGCCAATGTTGATACACGGTTGATATCAATGGAAACCATCAGTCTGGAACTATCAGCAAAGGTGGATAACCTGTGCGACTATTCATTCAATTTTCACTGGCAGGACCAGAAGCTTGACCCTGCATCAGTTATCCCTCATCAAAAGGGCAGTTCTCATACATACCAGGACCTGGTGGATGCACTGAAAACTGGTAACGATGTGCACATCAAAGGAGATGTGGGGGCCAGGTTCGCCCACAGTATGGGCGCTGACCTGAAACATTTTGGCGGTACCGGAAAGCCTGAGCCTGCAGGTAGGGTGTTCGTTGATGGGGATGTGGGTGTTGAGGCAGGTATGGGTATGGTTTCAGGCATTCTCTACATCAATGGAACTATTGAACAGCCAAGGGGTAATATTGTGGAAGTAGGATCTGACACAGAAGGATACAGGAAATATCGATCAATAACTGACGTCATGTGCAATGGGCTGGATGATGCCAGACTGATCCACAATTCTCTGGTTGATGCAACCCTGATCATCAAGGATAAAATAATTCGTGGAACCATTGGTGCCCGCATGGATTGTAGGGGTACCGTGATAGTCGAAGGAGATGCCTATAACGGTACCGGTCTGTTAATGCGAAGAGGGACTGTGTACATTAAAGGTTGTGCTGGCATGAATACGGGTTCAAGGCTGGACGGTGGTACAGTAGTGGTCAGCGATAAAATTGATGAATTCGCAGGTGCATACATGAAATCCGGGAATTTGATTTTCAATGACGCAAAAGGATATATTGGTGCTGGTATGACCGGAGGTGCTATTTTTTCAAAAAAAAAAGTGTCGGTAAACCCTCCTGTCACGTCAGGTAAGAAGAGCAGTGAAAACAATACAATGCTTCGCAGGGTGCTGGACATTGGTCGTTTGGAAGCCATGCAGTACCACAAATATGAAGTGGGACCCAAAAAGCAGGAATATGCTAAAGTGCGCATGCGTGACGGTTCTGTGATAATGAGAAAAGTATAATTTTAAAACTCTGGAGGAAAGTATAATGGGATTTGTAAAAATAATCGAAACAGTGGGATCGTCTCCCACAAGCTGGGAGGAAGCTTTACAATCTGCAGTGGATGATGCATCGAACCTTCCCATATTTAAGAGTAAAGGGAATATCACAAAGGTCAATGTGAAGAACTTTGATGTTGAAGTGGAAGATAATAAGATATCATTGTTCAAGTGCAGGGTAGAGATATTCCTGGAGTAAAATACTATGGGAAATATATCAACAGGTCAATAAATACCTATTTAATGTTATAACGTTATAACAACGTGTATGACTGAAGTTTTTGAAGCAAAACTAAGAAAAATAGGCAATTCTCTTGGAGTGATCATCCCCTCAGAGATAATTGAGGAAATGGAATTTAAAGAAGGAAACCTCATACATGTTGCGATCCCGCCATCGGATAATGAACAGAGGAATGCGGTATTGATGGATATTGCCGGTATCGATAAAAAGAAACCTAAATTTCAAAGAGAAAAGAGAGATAGATACTAATGTTCCTCGATACTTCGATTATCATAGAGATTTTTCGTTCAGGAAAAAGCAGTAAACAATTTGAGGAGATATACTATCAAATAAAGGATGAGCCATTATTCATTTCAATCATTCAGGTAGGAGAGATATCAGATTGGTGTTTGAAAAATGATATTGATCCTGTAAAACGCATATTAAAATTGAAACATATCCTAAACACCATCCCATTAAGTGAAACAATATGTCTTGAAGGGTCACAAATCAAACACGATATGCGAAATAGGGAAATATCCAAATTCAGTTTAATGGATGGGATTATCCTGGCCAGTGCGAGGTCAATTAACCAAAAACTTCTTTCCACTGACAATGATTTTCGAAAAACCAGTGATGTTATAATATTGTAAATAGGTACTTAGATACATACATGTTTATAACTCCTGATACAAACCCTGAAGCAGCAGTGCATCACCTTCCAGATTAGGGCTTTCACAGATCACAGTACCTTTGATATCATATTCTTTCCATGCCCTGACAAGCCCTTCATAATCCATATCCGACTCCTGAAGGATCAAATGGTTCTTTTCACCTTTGGGGCCATATTCAATGCCAGACACATGGATATGCATATTATCCAATCCCTCCCTTCCAAGATATTCCTCGATCATATCAAGTATCCCGCAGAACTCGTTATATGAATTTAATTCCCCACCCCTCGCATGCAGGTGGGCAAAATCATAACAAGGCATAATCCCTTCGATATCAGCACTCATTTCCAGAAGTTCGGTAAGGCTTCCAAACTGAGACCCCTTGCCGGTGGTCTCGGGCCGAAGCATTATCTCGATTCCCGCGTCATCCAGTTGTTCCACCATTTCTATCATATGCGTCTTCACAATGCCGTATACCATATCCAGAGAATCTGTATGATAAAATGCAGGGTGGAATACCACAGCACGACCTTCAAATATGGCCCCAATACGTGCCGATTCCAGAATGCGCTGTTTGCTTGCTTCCACCTTTTCGATCTCCCGGGAGTTCAGGTTGATATAATATGGAGCATGGACGCTTAGCGCTACATCTTTCTTTTTAGCTGCTTCACCCAATCGAATGGCTGTTTCATCTCCTATCTTTACTCCCCTGACAAATTCTACTTCATTGCAGCTTAGTCCAAGTTCCCTGACCCGGGACACACCAGATATAGAATTTCGATCCATGGCACTGATGGGGACACCAGCCGTTCCAAACCTTAATCTTTTCATATAGCTATCCAATCAGACAGATAAATATAAGACTGTCTGTTTTTCAACATGTACACATCT
>JACUTQ010000115.1 GCA_014859725.1 Methanosarcinales archaeon
TCCGTGATCAAAGTCACATTTGAGCTTTCGATGGCAATTCACTGGTTAGTTTTTTTACGGCTTCGAAGAACCGAAATAAAGACAACCTATCCTGCCCAAAAAATAGTTGGAGTAATAACAAAAAAAGATTGTGCAGGGGGTACTTTCATATTTTGTGCATGTTATTCGAAGAATTTCATGTACGTTTTTTTAAAAAATGTCAATTTGGATAAATATAGTGCTAGAGTCTTGGCCTAGAATCCCAAGGAGGGCCACCGTAGTATGAGCAATGCAACCAGAATCGCTATGTTAATAAGAATACCAATCCCGCCCTTATCAGCCAGCTTCTGCAGTTCTCCATCCCAGAAAATAATGAATCTCCCCACACCAGAGCTGTGGGGTATATCATGTCTCAGGCTGCTGAGGTTGCATTGACCATGGCTTGTCCAAACCATAGCAGAGCTGCGGAGTATAACCATTAAGATCAACCTACTCCATCCGCCCCTATGGTGTGTGGAGCATGCTGTCAGCAGCTATCTGTACCTCGTGCACACATATCAGTGGTCAAATCTCATAATTTAAAATTTACTTACTCTTCGACTTCATATTGATTACTGTTATTTTTGGAGGTACATGTCCCTCCCCTCACCGCATCCACATCAATAATACGTTCCACCCGATGCGCAGCCATCCCTTTAAAACCGGAGGGGCATTTTTTCAGATCATTATTACTTCTACTGGCAGCCCATTCGAGCAGCGGCAATATCGCTTTCCTGAGTTCAATACCGTCATTTGTCAAAGAATATTCAACCCTGCGTGGTATCTCTGCAAAGGATTCCCTTCTTACTAATTGCTCATTTTCCAGCTTTTTCAGAGTATCAGAAAGCGCTTTGGGACTAATCCCGTTTAAGTTCTCCATGAGCTGGTTGAACCTGAGTTTTTCATGATTTCCAATGTCATTGACAATAAGAAGAGCCCATTTTTTGCTGATAGTGTCAATAATACCTTCCAGGGGGCACAAGCAAAGATGATTATTATCTTTTCGCATAGTAGCTATATTACTATAAACTTTGTAGTTTAAATACTTTCAATTTTCTATTAAGGAATGGAGATGAACAATAATGTGTGATAACAAAAATATGAAAATGCATCCTGGACACGTTGGAATGGGCATGCATCACGGACATGGTGGAATGGGTATGCATCATGGACACGGTGGAATGGATATGCATCAAGGACAATGTTCATGTGGATTCCATGGCAGCTTTAGCAGGCATCTTAAAACAAAACAGGAAATGATAGGAGGATTAGAGGAATACCAGCAACAGTTGGAACTTGAACTTCAGGCAGTCAAAGAACACCTTGATTTCCTGAAAAACAAATAGTGCTGGAATTTCCCTCCGGAATATCGAACTAAAGTAGACTTAAGTCTGGTATTATATTTTCAATCGTTCAACAACTTCGCCATTTTCGATGTGTGAATCCATTATTTCTTTCACATCACCGGACGTGACCTTTCCATACCAGACCCCATCAGGGTAAACAAGGACTATTGGACCTTCTTCACAATTCGCGAAGCAACCGGTATTTGTTAACCTCACTTCATCTTCTAAATCCCTGTCCTCTATCTCTTCCATAAAGTTAGCCAGTATCTTAGCAGAATCCTTTTTGATGCAGACTCCTTGCTGCTGTCCGTTTATTCTTGAGCTGGAACAAACAAATATATGGTTTTTTGGATTTTCCATTTTATGTACCTCTTATAATAATCTTATGTCATTCAGCAATACATGTCCTCAAATGTATGTCTATCACCTGCAATAGTCAGTGTATTTAACTTAAACCAACTGTTATTTATATTACATACCGACAGCCATAGTATGATTTTATAATATATAAATTATGTTATTACCAAGTATTTTCATATGTTCGGGCAGTAAAATTAAATTTATCCACCCTATTACCAGGAAGAAAAAAGTGATCGTTACGATTCGTGTTGCTGAATATAATTAACTCTGATTTGAATTATATGGCAAATATTTAGATTGTAGTATAAACGTTGAAGTTATAATGGCAGCTTTGCGATTTTCGTATCATTTGCATTATACAATCAATATCATTATTTGTCATGAAAGTGAAGTATACAATGAAAAAAAAAATCATACTAACACGAATTGTAACTGTCTCGATTTTTAGGAAGTATTAAATAATATAATTAATCCTTGAAATAACAAGAGTTTGAATTATGCCCCGGTGGATAAGAATGAAAATAAATGTTGCAATGGCCGTAATTCTTGTTATGGTATTAATTTCCGGATGTACTAATGACGGCCAAGATTCCAAAGATATACAGACTACTGATACAAATAAAACAGAGGAAATAATTAATGAAATTAAAGGCGATGATAGTGGTATCAATATATCTGGTGAGGAATCTGTAGAAAAACTGGTTGATGAGGAAACTGAAGTCCAATCAATAAAAAACATAGAAAACCTATTTGAATATACCATAAATGCTCAAATTACATTCTACAATTATTCTCAGAACGATATAGATCCACTTGGAGATTACCTTTATAAAGAAAATTATACTTCGGAAGGTGAGGGAACTATAGATGATTTCTATATGTGGGATGGAAAGGCTGAGAATTTCTATGAAATAATTATTAGCGATTTGCATAATTCATATGGGGCATTTATGTTCAGAGAAAAGGATACATCCATAATCCGCAATGACAGATTTAGGACTTATGAGTTCAAGTATATCATATTACCATCTGGATATGAAGATAACGTTAAAGTTTTCAAATACGAGGGTGCAATGGATATATCGCTTATGGAAAGGCGAGATCCTATTATTAATCATATTAGAATTGAAGGACTTGTGTTTCTCACATCGCCAGAAGAAGGAATAATAATTCACGCAGGGGATAAACCACAAAAAATAACTTCATTAAATGAAGTGAGGATCTTGGTAGGAGATACCGTTGAATGGAGAAACTTAGAAAATGCTAAGAACCCACGTTACTTGATAAGTGAAGATGGATTGTGGGATGAACCAGTCCGTATAAATTTTGCGAAAACTCATACATATACTTTCAATGAGACCGGTACCTATACATTCAGTTTAATGTACAATGAATTTGACTCAAGACAGAAAATCATTGTAATTTAATAGGTCCAATTTCATTTTCCAGTTATTTTAAGTTACTGATCAACAATGATATGCACCGATTTCGCATCGCCATAACTCCAGAAAATAGTTGGATGGGATAAATACCAAAATAACTGGATTATGGAACGGTGCAGAAAAAAAGGAAGTCAGGAAAAAATAATGGGAGGAATCGAATAATCCCTACATTCAAATGTTATACGCTGTTTCACCATGACATGTCTTGTCAAGCCCGATATTTTCCTCACTCTCAGAGACCTTAAGCCCCATCGTTATATCAAGTACAAATCCAATTATTATTGTGCAAACACTTGCATAGACGATTGTAATTAATACACCTTCAAACTGGAGTAGTAATTGATGTGAGTTGCCAAGAAGAAGACCTGTACCACCCACGCTTGCAAACACGCCTGTCAATAGCGCACCTGTAATCCCACCAGCACCGTGAACCCCGAAGACATCGAGCGAATCATCGTATCCCAGCTTACCTTTGAGCCTTACGGCCCAATAACACACAATTCCTGCAATAAATCCGATTAGGAGTGCTGCCATCGGTGTGACAAAACCTGCAGCGGGCGTAATTCCAACAAGCCCTGCTACAATTCCGGTTGCAAATCCAAGTGCAGTTGGTTTCCCGGTTAGGGACCATTCTGCAATCAGCCATGCAAGTCCCGCTGCTGCCGGTGCAATGAAAGTGGTTATAAATGCAAGTCCTGCAATCTCATCAGCAGCAAGTGCCGACCCCGCATTGAACCCGAACCAGCCAAACCATAAAAGCCCGGCTCCAAGAAGTGTGAAGGTAACATTGTGCGGCTTAATGGCATCGACACCATACCCCTTCCTTTTGCCTAAGAATATTAGAAGCGCAAGTGCAGAGATGCCTGATGTTATATGGACAACCGTACCACCCGCGAAGTCAAGAGCTTCTCCAGTGAGAAATCCGCCACCCCATACCCAGTGACATACTGGTGCATAGACGATAAGATCCCACAGTGCGATGAATGCGATATATGACTTGAACTTAATACGCCCGGCAATAGCACCAGAAATAAGGGCAGGCGTTATTATGGCAAACATCCCCTGGAACACAATAAATGTGTATGTTGGAATTGAACCTGATGTGGAATTCAGATCGATTCCTCGTAGGAATACATGCTCTAATCCACCTATAAACCAGTTTCCGGTCCCGAATGCAAGCGAATAACCAATAATAACCCACTCGACAGTGATTATACCCAGCGCAACGAACGAGTGCATCATACTGCTCAGGACATTCTTACGCCTGACCATCCCGCCATAGAATAGCGCAAGCCCGGGAAGCATAAACAATACTAATGCTGATGATATCAAAACCCATGCAGTATCTGCTGCGACTATAGACATTTTTTCCCTTCCTAAATTGCCACCGATCCCGTTTCACCTGTGCTGATCCTTATGACATCTTCAAGTGGTAACACGAATATCTTACCATCTCCAATATCACCTTTGTGACCTGTCTTAGCCCCTCGCTGAATTGCCTCGATCGTTGGTTTTAAAAACGCGTCGTTTACAGCAATGTCGAGCTTGATCTTTTCAAGTAGATTTACTTCATACTCCAATGCTCTGTATATCTCCAGATGCCCCTTTTGAGCACCATATCCCGAAACAGATGTTACTGTTAATCGGCTTACTTCAACCTCCTGAAGCTCCCGTTTGACAGCATCCAGCCGTTCGGGTCGTATTATTGCTATTACATATTTCATATCAGACCAACATACGATAGCCTACGTCTTAGTATTTACTTATTTCTATAAACACCACATAAAATTTACAAGTGTCGCATAGAAACCAGCGTTTTTCGGATTATTTTTGCTGGCAGGATAGACCTTGGGTGTCAACTGAAAACTAGACGCAGAGCCTTTGATTTGTATTAACTTTGAAATTAGAAAAACTCATATAATAATTGGTGTAGGCAGCTTCATATTAAAAAATCCAACTCTAATAAGGACCATGTACATCTTTACTGCATAAGACGAGCAACTGGAATAAAAATATCAAACCTTATCCTTAACTTTTTCGACT
This sequence comes from Methanosarcinales archaeon, assembly GCA_014859725.1. Classification (NCBI taxonomy): domain Archaea; kingdom Methanobacteriati; phylum Methanobacteriota; class Methanomicrobia; order Methanosarcinales; species Methanosarcinales archaeon. Next base: position 5,210 of record JACUTQ010000115.1, read on the forward strand.
ACCTTTATATCTGAAATTACAGTCCATGGATAATTACCGGTCTCATCCTTCTCAGCAGACTTCACCATATCCCATATAGTAAGTAAAGCCAGCGACACCCCGTGCAGTGCTTCCATCTCAACCCCTGTTTGTCCAACCGAGCGCACTTCTACTATGGCCTTTACCCTTTCATCCTCCACCTCAAAATCCACATCCACATGTGTGATGGGGATCTGGTGACACATAGGTATAGTATCCCATGTCCGTTTAACTGCCTGCACCGCTGCTATCCTGGAAGTGGCCAGTACATTGCCCTTTTCAATCTGGCGGTGTCTTATGGCCTCAATGGTTTCAGGCGTAAGCTGAATATGCCCCGAGGCAACAGCCCGCCTTACAGATATTTCCTTATTGCTGATATCTACCATTCTGGCCCGGCCTTCATGAATATGGGTGAAGTTATTGTCCACGTTCAATCAATCCTCACGTGTTTGCGCTGCTGGTAATCTTGCAGCGCCTGCTTCAGGTCATTTGAAAGTGATTCGGCCTCTTCTAAATTAAGTTTTATAACGGTCTCGTCCTCATCATGGCGCACCACCATTCTTATCCGGTTTCGTTCCAATTCCACAAGAATTTCCCTTATAATAATACCCCCATTTCAAATTTTCATTGCAGCCGGGATCCTGTCGATCACATCTGTTGCTATAAGCCCTAACCCGAAATCCTTAAAAGCTATATCCCCTGCCCTGCCACAAATGTAAGCTGCTGCTGAGGCTGCTTCAATCCCGATATGCTTTGCAAATAATGCACCTGTTATCCCTGCCAGTACATCTCCTGTGCCGCCCACTGTCATGCCTGGATTGCCTGTCTGATTGATCCTTGCAATCAACCCGTCTGAAATAATATCTTCAGGGCTCTTAAGCAGCGTGACCACGTTATTATCAGCAGAGTAAGTTTTAACCTGTGCGATCAGTTTACCTCTTTCAAGCTGAAGATCCTCATTGATCAACCTCTTATACTCCCCTGCATGGGGCGTGATCACCATATCACAACCGTACCTGTTTAGATGTACATCCAATGCTTCCAGCCCGTCAGCATCAACAACAACCTTGCCGCATAATAGAAGTATTTCACGTACAGCTTCAATTGTCTCATCTTCCCTGCCAAGCCCCATTCCGATAATAACAACATCATGGGCCATTATCAGTTCTTCCAACACCGAAACATCCTCCCTGACCAATCGTTTTTTAGCAAGAGGTCTGACGATCAGATCAGGGGAAAACGATGCTATTATCTTTGCAACGTTTTTGGGTGCAGCTATAGTTACAATATCAGCACCACAACGCAGCGCAGCCAGACCAGCCAGGGCCGGTGCACCGCTGAATGCCCCTCCACCAATAATTAGAATTCGTCCGCCAACCCCCTTGTGACTGTCCCGACTCCGGCCAATTACTAATTTGAGATCACCCGGACCTACGATCAATTCTGCTTCATGAGGAATTCCAATATCTGCCACTGCAATCTCACTTACATATTCCTGTGAATGCTCTGCTAGCAGTCCTGGTTTGGGAAGATGGAAGGTCACGGTAATATTAGACTTAACAGCTTTTTCAAGCTGGCCGGTGTCAGGGTCCATACCTGATGGCACATCCACTGATACCACTTTTGCCTGGGATGCGTTTATAAAGTCGATAGCGGTGCTTTCAGGCTCCCTTATTTTGCCTTTGATACCTGTACCAAATATGGCATCTACAATGATATCACAATCTGAAAAATATGAGGGTTCGAGGGCTGTTGGGTCTGTCACTTCTATTACAGGTATGCCTGTCTTCTTTAATATGGCAAGGTTTTTTGTGGCTTCCTGAGTTTTCACCTCATTGATCTTACCGAGCAGAATTACAGTAACATCATATCCAACAAGATGCCTGGCAGCTACAAATCCGTCACCACCATTGTTCCCCTTACCAGCCACTACCAATACTCTTTCCCTGGTGGGAAGGTTCATTACTTCAGCAGATACTGCAGAACCTGCGTTCTCCATCAATTGCAGGCGTGATAATCCTAAAAATTCACAATTAGCGTCTAATGCATCCATCTGCCTGGAAGTAATGGTTTTCATATCAACAACACCTTTAATTATTCTAATATTAGAGGACTTTATATAAAGTCCTTTTTTTATGGAACCCTGGATATGTACCAAACATATTTATTCAAGTAATATATTTCAACAATAAATTTGGAATAGATTCATCACAGGAAGTTTATATGCACCTTATAATCACAGAAAAACACAACACTGCGAAGCGTATAGCATC
>JACUTQ010000116.1 GCA_014859725.1 Methanosarcinales archaeon
GGAAATGCATTTGTTGATTTTCGGAATTACCAATCAATTTGGAGAGGATACGTATTAAGTTTTAATTTGTGTTTTTGATACTTATTTGTAATTTTTTGTCAAGTGCTCTGAGCAGTTGTTGACCAATATCTGAATCCTTAATGATCCTGATATCCCCCTTTCGCCCCACAGTTGCAGTGAAAAGATACTGTCCATCCACCATCACATCTACTTCTGCGGCAGGAAGGTCTGGAGCCTTTAGTATAACATGTTTCTTGGCCAGGGAAACATTGGAAATTACAACATTGTTTACAATTTCGTTTTCAATCTCATTTTGATAAGGAGTCGATTTTTTCCCACCTGGTCTTACATCGATATGGATCCCCAATTTTTCTTCCATTTTTTCAATATTCTTCCCATTCTTTCCGATAATTGAAGGAATATCAGCTTCATTAACCAAAACAACGGCCTTGTTATCTCCCAACATCTCAACACTCACCGGTCCATGGGTCTTGTGTCTGAACTCATCGCGGATGCTCCTAGCTGCCAGGTTCATGGCAGGTGAAGTGCCTTTTAAGGTTTTAGTCGTTGGCATGACCACTACCTGTTCACCATATGTATATATCTCGAATTCGGTCCTGCCTGTCTCAAAGTCTGTGACCGTGATCACAGGCCTGGCCAGGTCTGATTCGGTCATACCGTGCGGGACTTTTACTGTGAACTTGACATCCTGTACATTAGCAACCTCTCCTTTATCAATGAAAATTACAGTATCCACCACCTGGGGTATCATACCCAGCTCAACCCTTCCGATCAAACGCTGGATGGCATCTACAGGCCGGTTGGCATGGACCACACCCACCATACCCACCCCTGCCAGCCTCATATCACCGAAAACCTGGAAGTCCCGGGTCTTGCGTACCTCGTCATAGATAGTATAATCGGGCCGTACCAGCAGCAGCACATCTGCCGTTTTTTCCATGCTGCCTTCAAGCGGGGAATACTGGGTGATAGCATCATCCACTACCAGATCCCTGGGAGATTCCATTGTCTTGACAATCTTATTACAGCTATGCAAAAACTCTGCCACTCCAGCTGCAAATGTAGATTTCCCAGCTCCGGGCGGTCCTGCGATCAAAACACCGCGCTGTTCACCTGCCAGTCTGTTCTTAAGTTCTTCAGATAATCTGTAATCTTCGAGGGATACGAAAGCTACGGGCCTTACAGCAGTTATCTCGATACCATCTGAAAATGGGGGTGTGGCAATAGCAATTCTCATATTACCTATCTGCAGCACGGTAGCCCCATGAAGTTCCATCTCAACAAAGCTCTCAGGGTCCTGTTTTGCCTTTTCGATAAGTTCGCGGGATATTGTCCTGAGTTCATTTTCAGTGGAAGTTGCATCCCTGATTTGAACAAGTTTAATGTCCTTGATAGAACCTTTCTTGGCAAGGGGGATGACACCGACTTTAAGATGTACTGACATGGTATCAGGGGTAAAGAACTCCTCCAGGGTAGTTGGGCCGAATTCTGCCTTTTGGGGGAGTAGATAGATTACTTCCAGCCCTTTTGCCTTTGCAACCATGGACTGAACTTTATCGCTTGTTATGAAGACCGCCACACTGTCAAGTGCGATCTGCCTGATCATGGCATCGATCTCTCCGCCTCCAGCCATTTTCATCTGTTCAAGGCCAGGCCTGTCACCTGTAAATGCCAGTTCGATCAGGCCATTATCTGCCATTTCTTTGAGCCTGGATAACTCTTCAAGTCCTTTATACCCTGAATCCCGACCCAGGTTTGCCTGGGATTCCAGTTCTGCAACCGCTGCTTCCGGGACGATCACTGTAGCCCCTCTGTATTCCCCCTGATCGATCAGGGAAGTGATCCGCCCGTCAATGATCACACTGGTATCTGGTACAAGTTTCATATTCCCTTCCGAATGGTGGTTAATAGACGTCCTCTGGATTGAATACCTTCTCTCCAACGATGTTTCCATCCATAGTACGGTAAAAACATGAACGATAGCCCGTATGACAGGCACCGCCGCCCAGCTGTTCAACCTTCATGAGAACTGCATCGGCATCGCAGTCAATATACATATCGTGTACGATCTGTATGTGGCCTGATGTTTCACCTTTTAACCACTGTTTACCGCGGCTGCGACTGTAATAGTGAGCTTTTTCGGTCTCTGCGGTCTTTTCAAGTGCTTTTAGGTTCATGAAAGCCAGCATCAAGATCTCATTTGTCTGGTAATCCTGGGCTATAGCTGTAATAAGTCCTTTATCATCAAATTTAAGCTGCTTTAATATCTCATCTGCTATCTTCATCAAATTCAAAGATGTGTTGTAACAATAAAATCATTTGGTAAATTTTACACTGGTTATATCAAATATGAAGACGAAAAAAGGATTGGAAATGAATCTAAGAGAGCAGATGCATTGCATAATCCCTGATTCACTATTATCATTGGTCCCTAACAGGTTTGATATCATCGGGGATCTGGTTGTTATTTCGATCCCGCCTGAACTTGATGAGTATAAAGCCGTTATAGCTGAAAACATTGTTTTACAGCATAGAAACATCAAGAAAGTTCTTAATAAAGTAGCTATATTGGATGGAGATAATCGGGTTGGCAGGTTTGATATTTTATTAGGGGATTCCACACAGACCATGCATAGAGAATATGGTTATAGATACAAATTAGATGTGAGAAAAGTATTTTTCAATCCCCGTCTTTCATTTGAAAGACGCAGAGTAATATCATTGGTCAGATCTTCTGAACATGTGCTTATACCCTTTTGCGGAGTCGGGCCTTTTGCAGTGCCTGCTGCAGCTAAGGGTGCAAAAGTTATGGCTATTGAGAAAAACCAAGCTGCATGCAAGTGGTTGGCAGAAAATATCAAATTGAATAAGGTTGAAGAGAATATTTCTATTATTCCAGGTGATGCTCTTAAGATCATTAATTTGATTGACAGCAGTTTTGATCGTGCGATAGTGCCAACTCCCTATGGGATGCATGATGTTCTTGACAAAATATCAGTACCTGTAAAAGAAGGTGGCATCATCCATTTTTATTCTTTTCAAAAACAACATAAGGTTAAGGATTTATTAGAAGAATATCAGAATAGTGGATTTGAAGTCGTTTTTTATCGAAAATGCGGTAATGTAGCACCACAAGTAAGCCGATGGGTTTTTGACCTGAAAAAACAAAGTAAAGATTAAGTAAAGTTCTTATATTTGTGTGTGTTCTTTCTAAACATACAAATTATTGACGATCATTATGCAGTTTATCTGAGGTAGATTATGAAAACTACTGGATTTGGTTCTATTCGCAATTATCTTAGTTCAAAAAAAGAAAAAGGGAGGCGCAAGATCGCCTTATTGGTAGACGGCCCTAATATGCTCAGGAAAGAGTTTCAGGTGAACCTGGAAGAGATCAGGGATGTGCTCAAGGATTATGGGTCTATTAAGATCGGCAGGGTGTTTTTAAACCAGTATGCTTCTGATAAATTGGTAGAGGCTGTGGAGACCCAGGGTTTTGAACCTATTATATGTACCAGTGATGTTGATGTGAGATTAGCAGTTGAAGGGGTGGAGTTGATCTTCAATCCAGTAATAGATACGCTTGCAATTGTTACCAGGGATGCTGATTTTAAACCTCTGCTTGCCAAGGCAAATGAACATGGAAAGGAGACAATTCTTTTTGGTGCCGAACCTGGATTATCTATAGCTTTGAAGAATTCTGCTGATTATGTGATCGTATTAAAAGAAGGCGTGATGGAGCACGAATTTAGCGGCAAAGAGTCTGAAGAAGTGCCTTCAAGTTATTCTATTGAAAAGGCAAAACACGTGGAAAATTAATTACGGTAAATCAGGCAAAAGTAATTATAAAAGATATGGCAAACTATCTACCTGTTAAACTTATAGTAACATTGAGGATATCGAGGCTGCAGCTAAAAAATTAAAAAAGTATCTGGGATAACCATGACACCAAGTCAGAGCTGCTGGGTATAACGATTGAGATAAAGAAAACCAGCTCCTATCCCTTCTTCTCTCCAGCCGTCCCTGATAATCTTCACTCTATCTGCAGTCTACAAATTTCTTATTTTAAATACTGCCACATTTGCCATTAAAATTGTATCTTTTATATTCTCTTGAGTCAAATCCATAGGTTTTTGAATAAATAGATCAGGAGCAGTACCAAAAATCGCAGAGAACTCATCAACAGTGAATAACTCTTCTGGTGGATGGGAATGTCCCAAGAGCGTTTCAGTTAATCGACGCTGCGTGTCTATTTTTTCTGTGGATGCCCCTTCACGATAATTAGGAAATCCTATTATTAAAATACCATTTTTCTTTAGGTTTTTCTTGATAAAAATAACCAGATCATTGAAGAATATCTTTTTGTTTTCTTCAGGTGTCCTATTATTGCATAATGCAATCTCATGAGCTGAACTTACCATTAACACATAGTCGACAATATAAGGCATCGAGCCATCTAGAGCTTCTTTAAAAGACATCTTTAAAGGTGTATATTCTACTATTGATAGCTGTGGAACATCATAAATCGTGGTAGAAGGTTCTATATTTATCACTTTTGCCTTTGTTCCCAGTTTTTCTATCATCTTAGCGCTTATACCGGGACCCCCACCAATATCAAGTATACTATCTCTGTTGTCAATATATTCAGACAGTATATTTTCTATCAATTCATGCATAACACCGATTCTTTTAGCAAAAGTGTTTGTATAGTCTATACCATCAAATTTAGTGATATTATCCACAGAATTTTCACCTGATTACGTCACAAATGCCATCCTTATAAAATTCAGGCCATATTCTTTTTTTGCCGGTGCCTGAATCCCGATACTCCTCACCGCATAGCGGAAGGGAGGAGTAGTTCACAAACTAAAACTCCACCTTTGGTGCAATTTCTGCCGCTTCATCAGCTTCAAAGTACAGCTTCTCATCAAATCCAAACATATTTGCCACAATCCCTGCAGGCATTCGTTTAATCTTTGTATTGTATGCCCTGACCTGTTCATTGTAGCGCATTCTTTCCACTGCAATGCGGTTTTCAGTCCCTTCGAGTTGCGACTGGAGTGCCAGGAAGTTTTCGTTTGCCTTAAGATTTGGGTAGTTTTCAACTACCAGAAGAAGTCTGGATATTGCAGAATCCATACTGTCTGCAGCTTCCATTTTACTCTGTTGTGTGGCTGCAGCACCCCATTGACTTCTGGCCGCAGTAATCTCTGTAAGGACTTCTTCTTCATGTGCAGCATACCCTTTCACTGTGGAAACAAGGTTGGGTATAAGGTCTGCCCTTCTTTGGTACTGGCTTTCCACCTGTGCCCATGATGCGTCAACCCCTTCTTCGGCTGCCACAAAGCCGTTGTATGTGGAAAGAAACCACCCTCCAGTCAATAATATAATCAGAACGACGGCGCCGATAACTCCAAAGAGCACATTTCTTGTGTTCATTCATTCACCTCAAGTTCATCAATAATTTCTCCGATATCAGATAATATCCTTATTATATGTTCGATATATTGTTCTTTATCTTTACTCATTTTGGAAGTCTTTTGCCTTATGCTGTAAATATCTTCCAGAACCTTGGTGTCTATTCCATACCCATCTGCCACAATCCTGAATAACTCTTCAGTATCAGTCCAGTCATTGCGTAAATCCTTCAGATGAATCAGGCCCCCAAGGATGGGCATGATGGCCGGAACTGCCGCAAGAATAAGGTGTTCAAGATCCTTGCCTTTAAACTGGAGGTATTCCTCCCTGAGATGGATCAGCTTAGAGCGAAACTCGAACTCAAGCTGGTGACGCAGGTGTTTCTTTGATATTGTGATATCAGCCAGACAATCCTCGCCATGGAGTACCTCATAGTGCTGCTTGATATTTAAAAACTCAATTGGGAATACATCAACCCCGTCTGTGAGTTCTTCCTTTGTCATAACAAGAGGTACTTCCTTAAGCGGTTTTATTGATTGTAGCGTGGTAAAATCAATGTGGTTACAAACCGCAAGAAGTCGTGTCTCATCGCCTGTGTGGTACTGCACCAGTGCCACCAGATTACTGCCAAGAATATCTGTAAGTTTTTCTATCTGTGTATCCGCTGTCATGCAATCACCTATGTAATATTATCATTAATTCCCTATATCATTAATTCTCATTGATTTTGTGGCCATATTCACCAACTTCCACCAAATCCACCGCCGCCGGACATTCCACCGCCGAATCCACCAAATCCACCGCTGCCAGACATTCCACCACCTAATCCACCGCCAAATCCGCCAATATAAATTCCGCCCATACCCCTTTTACCTCGCCCTTTGAGAGCTGCAAGACCAAATAGTACTAATATAATAGTAAAAAACAAAAAAGGCCAGATAGATTCGCCATCATTGGATTGTCCTGTGGGCTTCATGCTATATCTTGATATTACTTCCTCATTCCCCTCAATAAGTCCCTCAATTACCACCATGGACTCATAGATTCCCTTTCCATAATCCCCGTTCCTGAAATTCGGTACTATTATCCTGTCCCCGATATTCACCTTCATGCTGTCTGTTATGACTCCCTCCAGGCCATAGCCCACCTCAAAGCGATACTCACGTTCCTGTTTGGATACCAGAATCAACAACCCGTTGTCCCTGTCGGTTTTGCCTATGCCTGCCTGTTGGAATAGATTTACAGCATACATTTCCTTTGATTCCCCTTCAAAGGATTCCACTGTGACAACCGCTATTTCGACAGTGGTCTTTTCCTCGATCTGTTTGGCCAGTGCTGTTATCTGTGCTTCATATGAGGAATCAATCATATCGGCATTATCTGTGACAAAACCTGTGAGTTGCGGATAACTGGCACCACTGGCAGTGGCAACAGATAAAATCATAATAATAAGAATTAATGACCACTTTGTCATATTTGTAACACCTGTTGTTGTAATATTTATAGCCTCTTAAGTCCAAGGACTGTTAATAATACTATGATCCCTAATTTTCTATCTTGTCCGGCAATATCCCTTTTAGCAACTTCCCTGCAATGAACAATACTTCCAATAGTTGCATGGCAGTCTGTGGTAAGATTGATATAAGGGCATAATCATATAAAAACTGTTGAGTAACTTAAAAGCTTATACTCAAATTATTCTGAATCCCGCAAATGCTACTATCACCATTACAATTAATACAATGATACAGGAAATCGTGCTGGCAGGGTTCGTTCTGTTATTGCTGGTTCCTGCAGTGTATGCAAAGGACATAACCATGTCCGTAAATCAAACAGACTACTATTTCATAACAGGAGAAGAAGCTGTCGTGCCGCTGAAAATTGATTGTATATATTATATACAGTAAATTACGCTATTTGTTACGTTTTGTAATATTGGGTGTACAAACATTTAATCTCACTTTCCGCAGGTAAATCCTAAAAGTAAATCTTTTTAAATTACTTCATCC
>JACUTQ010000117.1 GCA_014859725.1 Methanosarcinales archaeon
TCGAAATGCATATGCCATACCCTGGAATATAGTAACTAAAAGATTCGAGGAGGAGGGGAACGGTTTCAAAGTGGAGGAGATCATGGAGTTCCCGGGTATCGAACGGATTGGGGGTCTTTATAGAATTGAGACAAAGAAATGGGTTAATGAGTGATTTTTTACAAACGGTTCACTGTTATTGGAAATAGAACCATCAAAGCTAGGATTATAATGCCTGGATTGTTTCGCGATATCTTGGAAGGCATTACTAACGTATGAAGGGTACAATTCAAAGATATCCTATGAAATCAAAGCATGGGTAACTTGAAGGTTAAGGGATCCGATATTTGTCGCTTTATCGACTTCAAATATCAGACTCCCTGACACCTTATTTCCAGATAAGTAATCATTGTTATCCAGTTGAATTTCTAATTGCACCATCAATATGTGTTATTTATCCATATAATACACTGGAAAACAATGTCGTTACTATCCCGAATATAAAGAACAATAACGGCAGGGCTACTGCGATCAAAGCTTTATTTGTGCTCAAATTGTGGACATATTTTACTCCAAGAAACACCAGGCCAATTGCCCACAACTGCATTATGTATCCAATGATTAATATTACAATATAATATGGATTGGATAACAATTCACCCATAGGATTGCCTGACCCTGCTGTTGCTGAAATAGTAATAGTAATAGGTTCAATAAATGAGTAAAATATTATTCCAATTACAGCATTAATGATAAGAGGAGTTCTACTGTAACCATAGACTACTAACATCTGTGTAAACTTCCCCTCTCCACCCAATGCAACTGAAATAAAATGAATTATCCCGGCTGCTATTATCCACATTATTATTATACCAATTAATGCAAATATAACTGGTAGCACAGTGGTGGAAAATTTCACAATTTCTATAGCTTCAGGGGGTAATTCACTAAAATCATAGTTAAACGGCATTATATATACTGAAATTGCACTTAGGATTGCAATTATTCCCACTATCAGGAATGACTCTTCAATATATGGTCTATCTGAGATTTCTTTTATCGTTTCTTCCGGCTTTATTAATATTCCGGTAATTTTATTCAACAAGTTCATAATTAAACCTCCTTTTGAAATTATTATTATTATTATTATTCAGCCCTTAAAGCTTCAACCGGATCCAACCTTGCAGCCCTCGATGCAGGATACACACCTGCAACTACGGATGTCACCACTCCAAAAGTCAGACCGATCATAATGGATGTTAACGTTACTGTGCTGGGGAAATTTCCAAGTACCGAGATCAGGTATGCTGCCCCGCCACCAACTAAAACTCCGATCAGGCCGCTTACCAGACCCAGGATGCCAGATTCGATCAGGAACAATGTCCGTATATCACCTTTGTTGGCACCCACTGCTTTCATAACACCGATCTCCTTGATTCGTTCAGTGACGGTCAGCATCATTACATTAATTATCCCGATACCACCCACTGCGAGGGCGATTGCGCCTATGCCTCCAAGCCCGTATTTTACCATATTAAGTAATTCAGTAATGCTTTCCAATATAGAACCCTGATCGAAAATTGTAAACTGTTCATTCTTATTAGTCCGTTGAAGAGCCTTTTCCATACGTACGATTGTCTCAGGGATCATTTCCTCGTCCTCCACCCTGACATTGATGGTCGTATAAGAATATTCTTCAATATCAATTATACTCTTCATAGATGGATGGGAAACATATATCTGGGAATTTGAACTGCCCCCCAGTATTGACATCTGTTCCGAATCTTTTAGTACCCCGACGACTCTATAATCAAACGTGTCTTGTGTCATTGTATTTTCAATGATAATATGTGAACCGGGATTAATAGGCATATCAAACATCTTATTGGCAATATCATACCCCAGTACAGCACTATTCCTGTCTGAATCTAAAAGGAACCTGCCAGCTTCAATGGATTTTGATAGATCTGGTTCTTTAGATGGTGAAATTGCTATAATTCCCACACTGGATTCTTCACCTCTGAACTCCATACTAAAAATACCGTAATATTGACTTCGCGGAGATACACTTACTACCCCAACAACGCCCTCTAATATCGAAACATCCTTATTATCCAGGATGGCGGCCTTCATAGGTCTGCCAACGCCGCCCCCATCAAAACCACCAGGTATCACCTGTACCATGTTCAGGTCCATTTCACTAAAAACACCAGAAACTCCGGTAATCAATCCCTCACCAACAGAGAGCATGACCACGATAGCTGCCACTCCTATGATAATGCCAAGACTCGACATTATGGTCTTGAACTTCTCACCTCTAAAGCTCAGGAATACAAATTCCAGGGCGTCGTAGAATTTCATGCTTATTCACTGGTATTTCTTCGCTTTCGCATTACGACAAAAAAGATTATGATTACGGCAAACATGCCACCCACTATCCCTATCACCAGCAGGGGATTTGAATCTTTTTCCATAATGGTCTGGGCTTTTGAGTTGTTCACATTGATGGTCTGGATGTCTGACTCGTGCCAGTTGTTTCCGTTCTTGAACTGGGCTTTGAAATCGATCTGTTCAATACCCTCATCAGGTGTAATATCGAATTGGACAGTGAACATCTCATCAGAGTCCATTGTACCAATGAAATACTGGGCCGGCTCAAATACCACTCCCTCGGTAACTGAAAATATGTTTACAGATTTTATTGTATTTGGTCTGGTGTTTGCAATATCCAGCACAATGAAATCAGAATCTTGCGAAGTTTCGCTGTTGATAATTTTTATCCCTGACGAGACAATGGTAACAGGTACCTTCCATTTTATATCGTACATATCCCCGCCACCTACGAAAACAAAATCCAGGAATTCCACTCCGTCTTTAGCCTCTTCGTCAACCTTGATGGCATATGTGAAATCAATAGAATCACCCGGGCCCAGCAGACCCACATCATAATATCGATCACTGGTAACCTGAACATTACTATTACTCAAAAGGGACGCCTCTATTACCTGTGCAGTTAGATCAAATATCTCATCAGAATTGGTACCTACTGGCACAGGATAGGCATAATCCTTTGCTGCATTTTTTAACGTAATCGTGACAATCCCTTCGTCCCCTGGCATAAGATATGCCGGATCAATGGAATTATCCACCATCACAGAAGGCCGAATTGTGATATCAGAATCGGCTGTCGAGTTCTGTATCAACAATAATAACAATAAACTAATAATTAACAATTTAATTTTCATACTATCATACCATCCCTGATCTTTATTATCCTGTTACACATTGCTGCAATATCATGTTCATGGGTGACCATTGCAATGGTTTTCCCTTGAGAATTAAGTATTTTGAAAATGTCCATTATCTCATCTCCTGTTTTAGTATCAAGATTTCCAGTAGGTTCATCTGCCAGGATTATTTCCGGTTTATTTACCAATGCCCTGGCTATGGCAACCCTCTGCCGCTGACCACCTGAGAGCTCAGGAGGTTTGTGTTTCATGCGGTCCTTTAATCCCAGTTGTTCTAACAATTCTAATGCTCTGGCTTTTCGCCTGGCTTTGGGGATATTCTGGTAGATCATGGGCAGTTCCACATTTTTCAGAGCATCAAATCTTGAGATCAGGTTGAAGGTCTGGAACACGAACCCTATCTTCTTACCCCGTATCCTTGCCAGTTCCATGTCTGATAGGCTTGATGTATCCACGCCGTCGAGGAAGAATTTGCCGCTGGTAGGTCTATCAAGCAGGCCTATAAGGTTCATCAACGTGGTCTTACCACTCCCCGACGGCCCCATAATGGCCACTAACTCCCCGGATTTGATGGAGATATTGATATCCTTGAGTACCGGGACATCTAATTTTCCCAGGTGATAGGTCTTGTCTACATTCTGTATGGTCAAAACATCTTCCAGAGGAACAGCCATTTCACTCTCCACCTCTGTAATTTTCAATAACAGCCTGTATCCCGGATGCAGTCAACTGATCTGTTATGACCGAATAATACGGTGAGAATTGATGCCACTTTTTCTTTCTGGATTCGATAAACAATTGTGTATCCAGAGTATGTTTTTCTCGGTCATACCTTTGTTTGATAAGCAAATACCATGGCAACATAGGGGCAATGGATACAATCACTTTCCATTCCCCGGATATTACTGAATAAGCAAGTAATGCCACAATAATTATTAACGCCATTGCTATTAGTGCGATTGAAGGTTTATTCAATTTAAATGTTGTAACTGACTTAATGTCACTGTAGTTTAGTAAGACATCTCTCAGCTCGAATGATTTTAATTGAACACCGTTTTCATCAATCGAAATACTTGCCTGAAGCATTTTTACTACAAGGAAATAAAGTAAGAAATACATTAACATGAGAATTGGAATCAATACTGCATAATCCAGATTCCGGCCAAACATCAAAACCAGATTTAAGCTTACAACAATGCAAAAAGTGAACACAGAATTATCAGCAGAGAACAATATATTGTTAGATTTAAATTTTTCAACATTTGATCGACCGGATGGGATCAAAGGATTTTCAAAAACGACTTGCCTGTCCAACGTGTATCCCGTTGGAGTTACACTCGGGCACCACCCCATCATTTTCCGTATATTTTCAATCCAGACATTCATTTTACTTAGTCCTTATAATTTTGACATTCACCACAGAAAAGGATGCCTTTTTTCTTAATCAATGTCTTTTGGTTCTTCCGCTCCCAGTAAACTACTTTGAGAAAATTAATCCATTCAAACAACAAAAAACCTGTAATAAGATCCTGCATCCCTGTCAAGCCAGCCATTCTCATCAAAGAGATGATGAAAAATATGCCCATTACAATAATTAGGGAAACCAATACAAATGACATAATATAATATCGTTTTTGAATAGATCGTGGTTGTTTATATTTTCTAGTAGCAGCCCTATTAAATAAGCGCCAATCGTATACTCCGGTGAGAAGTCGGAAAAACAAACCTCCGATTGCACCTGTTAGGAGCATGTCCGGATTTACACTTTCATGTTCTACAAAAAACAAAACAGCCAGTAGGGTGAAAGCCAGTGATTTCAGTAAAATCCTGTTATGGTGTTTATTCCACCAACCTGCACCCAGATAAGTGATCTTACCTTCACGATCTGGTGCATTTAATGTCAGTTCATCAAATTGCAATGATCTTTTGGTCACTATGGCAGTTGCATTCGGGCACCACCCCAGCCATAACCTTAATTTCTTAAAAGCATTCATTCATTTTCCTCTTTTAATCTCAGTTGATATAACCTACTTAAGAAAGTCCCAAATTTTTAGACGAAATTATTAAAAATAAAATTGTAACAATTCCAATCATAACGGCAATCAATAGTTTTCCCCATCCGATAATTCCCTGAGGATACATATTTTCTGTTCTATCATAGCCAAATACTTTTATTAAAATAGCAATTACTCCGAATAAAATTAGTATAAAAACATAAGAGTAAAGTAGATTTGTTAGACGATATTCATTAATAGACAAAGAACCCGAAAGATAGCTTAATAAAAGTTTGAAACTATATAAAATAAATACTAAAACAACTGACTTTAAATAAAAAAACCAGTAGTTAAAACATTCTGTACGTTTTGTTTTTTGAAGTTCCTTTTTAAAGTAGAATCGATTAATAAAATAATACAGGCAGATAATAAAGAATATGTACACCAATAATCGGCCAGTATTGAATAATTCCTGTGCTACCATCTTGTTCTTCCTCTATTTGATTAACCTATCAAGCCCTATCATCACCGCTGCTCCAATTATCGAAAAGACAACAACGAGTGCCACAAATATCAGGAAAACTCTCCCATCCATTTTTTTCAGATAATCAGGTTCTTCAAATCCCATCCTCTTTGCCAGAACCACAAAAACCAACATAGCTGCTTCAAGAGCTAAGATGCCTTTTATAAAGGGCATCAGAGACAACTGCAATGCATAGTAGCGAATAAGGAGAAAGATGGATGCTACTGCAATGAATAGCATCATCTTAATACCTGTGGGGCGGTTAAGCTCGAATACTTTTCCAAGTTTTAAGGCTATGAATAAAATAATAAGAATCCATATCCTGTGAAGCACAGGGTATTGAAGTGAGAAATAAAGATATACCGCATAAACCACAATCAAGATAGCCAATTCTCTTAATGGTTTGGTATTTCCAAAACGGTATATAATTGGGCTTAGTGTATTCTTCCTATGCCAGACCATGATTACAAAAATGGCAAAGGTTACAATCGGCGCCAGATAAAATGTGGCAGTCAGGTCTGTTTTAATATAACCATACGTGATCAATCCTCCGATGCCAATAAAGGTATAGAAGAGAACTGCAATCGACCTCAATAGTTCTTCCTTAACGATGTAATCCCATTCGAATAACGAACCGAATAACTTCGGAGATGCATCGCCCCCGCTATCTGGCTTATTAGCATAACCTTCTCCAGAAGGGGGCTTGTTGATTTTAG
Source organism: Methanosarcinales archaeon (assembly GCA_014859725.1). NCBI lineage: Archaea > Methanobacteriati > Methanobacteriota > Methanomicrobia > Methanosarcinales > Methanosarcinales archaeon. The sequence continues at coordinate 6,461 of JACUTQ010000117.1, forward strand.
TATCCGCAACAGGACACCAGCCCATAACTTTCCGTATATTTTCGATCAAAGCAGTCATTATTCCCCTCCAATTTTCTTTAACTTTTCAGGAGCAATGTTTTTCAGCATCAAAAAATCATGCTCATTGCGTGGATAAAGAATTATATTCCTTCCCCTGGTGCTAATCCTTATGATCCCTGGATAATGGGATATTCTAATCGCGCCATATATCACATAGATCAGCAATAATGTAGATATCCTAAATATCACACTCGTAATTGAAGTTGATGATAGCGATATTAAAATAACCAATATCAATGCGATTAAACTCCGCACCCTATGTTTGTGTGCATAGTTTTCACCTAGTTTTACCATATCAATATCACTTTTATGATATCTCTTCTCGCCCAATAACGGGAACCTTATCCGCAACATCTCTTTATCCACGGATATTTTGGTGCGCTCGAATATGAAAAGTGATGCATAGAGCAAAAGCGACAGAAGAATCAAATATATATCCGACCTCTGGATGCCGATTAAAAACAGGCCGATGGAACCAAACATAACAGCAAAGATGCGCCAGTCAAACATCTGGACTGGTATATCCATAAACTGATCATTCCCATCATAGTTAGCAGTGCCTGTACGATAGGAATTTCCTGTAGAGAAAAAATCATTATTGTCAAAAACGACTCTTTCCTGTGGGCACCAGCCCATCATTTTCCGTATAGTTTCTGCCACATTTATTGTCATACCAATGCCCTCAATTTCCCAAACAGTTCCTCTGCCAATTTCGTGGGATCGTCCGTATTTTCAAGTTTGAGCTTCATCTCGTCTGCAAAGTCCCATAACAGTTCGATACACTGGGTGTACCTGCTACATGCATTACAATCCCCTTCATGCTTATACCACACCTGCATCCCATGTTTTTCAGATACGAATATAATGGCTTTGGCATCAAACGGTA
>JACUTQ010000118.1 GCA_014859725.1 Methanosarcinales archaeon
AATAATAATAATAATAATAATAATAACATTAATTCCAGTAAACCGATAACACCGATAACACCGATATCTGATACTGAAACTGTAATGGAACTCTCCATCAAAGAAGTTCTGGATAATCCTTACGCATACAATAATGTTCAAATAACAGGTATTGTAAACCAGACAATCGACGTTCCCGGATACACGCTAATGGAAATCAGCGACGGTACAGGAAATATGTGGATCGCAGGTGCCTCGATTTCAATAAAAAATAGTTCTCAAATTACGGCTTCCGGTAATTTGGAAACAGAATTCTATAGTAAAACCCTGGACAAAACATTCGATGTTTTGATATTAGCTAGTTCGGTTTCAGGTGATACTGCAACCTCTATAACATCAAATCCACCTCATGGCGGTATTGAGCCTGCACCCATTGACGTTAATGTTACTGCCATCGAAGGCGGTACCAGAATTGAAGAAATATTAAATAATACTACTGATTTTGCTGATCAGGAAATAAAGTTGGCAGCAGTTGTGACAAAGAATGTTGTACTTATCGATTACACTATGATCACAATTGAAGATGGTACAGGCGAATTGAAGGCAAAATCACCAAATTCATTTGAATTTTCAGTCGGAGAGAAAATAATTGTCACAGGTACAGTATCTACCGACGTGGATCTTGGTTCTGGGTATTATTATGATGTTTTGATTGAGATAACAGAGAAAGAATAGATACTTTTTTATTTTCTAATATCAATATATTATAAGTGATCTTATGGGTAAATATCCGGTAGTCCTGACAATAGCAGGTTCTGATTCTGGTGGGGGTGCAGGGATTCAGACAGATCTTAAAACATTTGCAGCCCTTGGTGTCCATGGGACAAGTGCCCTGACCTCAGTAACGTCCCAAAATACTACTGGTGTAATAAATGCATTTGACCTACCCTTAGAGACTATTGAATCCCAGATCAGGGCAGTGGCCAATGATATGGATATTGCATATGCTAAGACTGGAATGCTCTCATCCTCAGAGATAATTACAAAAGTAGCAGAGTTGGTCAGGCAATATAAGTTCCCACTCGTAATAGACCCTGTTATGGCTGCCGAAGCTGGCGGCAGTCTGTTAAGAAGCGATGCAGTCAAGACGCTAAAAGAAGAATTGATTCCTTTGGCAAAAATAATAACACCCAATATCCATGAAGCTGAGGTTCTTTCTGGATTGCGGATACATGATCTGGAAGATGCAAAAGAATCTGCCCGGATTATAGTTGATTCCGGGGCCAATGCTGTAATAATTACAGGGGGACATCTGAATGGGACCGATCTGCTGTATGATAATTCTGATTTTACGTTAATAGAAGGAGAACTTGTGGAAGGAGGAACTCATGGTGCCGGATGTACCTATTCCGCGGCTCTGACAGTATTTCTTGCTCAGGGTGCAGAACTGAAGGATGCCGCTGCCGGTGCCAAGCTCTTTGTTACCAGGGCTATTATTGAGAGCCGACCAGTCGGAAAGGGTGTGGGACCTGTCAATCCGGTCTGGCATGTTTTGGAAACAGCCCAGAGATATGAATCGATTCTGGATGTTAAAAAAGCAGTAAAAATATTGGAATCGTCAAAGGATTTTGTACATTTGATACCGGAAGTGGGATGTAATATTGCCAGTGCTATCCCCCATGCATCTGAAATTGACCAGGTATGTGCCCTGGATGGAAGAATTATAAGATCAGGCAGTAAAGTGTGGGCCGCCGGCTGTCCTGCTTTTGGAGCCAGCAGGCATGTAGCCAAAATCGTACTGGCAGCCATGCACCATGACTGGGATATGAGAGGAGCTGTGAATATCAGGTACTCTGATGATATTTTGAAGATAATCAATGAAATGGACCTGAACGTAGCAACCTTTGACAGGAGCCATGAACCGGCTGGAATGAGTACAATGGAATGGGGCACCAATACTGCTATTGATAGGTATAAAAAAATCCATCACCAGATACCTGATGTGATCTTCGACCGGGGTGGTGTGGGCAAGGAACCGATGATCAGGATTATTTCACATAGGGCCGTGGACGCTGCGCAGAGGGCTGTAATGGTTGCCAGGGGTTTGGTTTAAACGTGTCAATGAACAGGTCATAAGAAGAAATATATTTTTTTATGGTTTTTAAGTAAAATAAATTTCCTTGAAAAAATTAAACATTTCCCAGAATACAAATATACTACTAAATCAGTTTATAACGAGGTTGTAGTAGAAGGAAAAAAAAGTGGAAGACCGGAAGTCTTTCTTATTGAAAACATCATCGAGATCGGGATGATCAAATTAAAAATACCAGCTAATGAGCAATACACAATCCACCTATTAGATAATCCAAGAATTCATAGAGGTGATGCTGATGTGCTTGCTTTAGCTTCTGAGTTGGATGGTATTGCTTTATTAGACGATGAAGAAGCTAGAGGAATGGCTGAGGTAGAAGGGATAGAGCATCATGGAACAGTCTATTTACTTCTTAGAATGGTAAGAATGGGACTAATAACAACTGATGAAGCTATAGAAGGTCTGAATGAAATGATACACTTCGGGTGGAGATGTTCAACAGAATTATATGTTGAGATTTTAAAGATCCTGAAATAATAAATTCGAAGAAACGAAATAAAAATGCCTACATTTCAAATGTAGCATCAACAGGATGCTCCATAATTAAGCATGGTGAAATCCTGGTTGGGTAACTAATAATGAGCAGCTTTTGTATATAATCAGGCAGAACCTCACCCCTTTACATCAGTCTTCCCTAAAAATCGATCACATGTTCCTGCTGTCTCAAACACTACCTCTCGACTCCCCTTTTTATTAACAAACACACCCAACAGCACTAACAACATTCCAAAATTAGCATTAGACTTAACGATCATCAATCCGATGAGTACAATTGTCATGGCAGCCATCCCCTTTAAGGCCCCACGCCTGAAAGAATCAAACTTTGTGCGCCGGTAGATGCGGATATCCCGTAGTGTTAAAAACGCTACAACTACAAAAGCAAGTAACGAAATCTCAAAATACATAGTTTCTATTTATTTTTATGATGCAAGTATTCTTTGATAATGGATGGAAATGACTTTGCTTCAACAAAACGCAATCCCAGCTGTTCAGCCCAGCGTTGAACACCCATATCAGATGCCACCACAGCAGCGTCAAGTTCCTTGGCTAACAACAACACATCAATATCAGGAGCGCTGTCCAGAATCCCATATCTCAGGGCAGTTCGGTACTTATCCCTGAACTTTCCTACAATACTTCCGATAACATCTCGTTCAATCTCTATCTCAATATTCTTCTTATCCTTTGATTGGGAAGTGGTGAACAGGCATACAGTGGCAGCTTCTAATATGGCATCCTCTGCTACGGTCATACCTTTATTGATTCGGCTGCGCATGTAATCAACATAATCATAGAAAATCTTGGAAGGAATTTTCACCTCATATCTATCAGGTGTCTTTTTCACCAGCCATGTGTCTATCTTGGCAATTACTTCTTCATCACATCCATTATTTTTGGCAAAATCCCGCAGTTCATTATAGACCGATGGATAGGGCACATAGCAGCTGATATCATACGATAAACGGGCATCTGAAATGATATCCAGGATACCGTTTATCCCGTCACATAGTGTTTCAAACCCACTTACTTCTCTTGTTGCTGAATCAGTAAGGGCGCTGGTATCTAACACAAAACGCTGTCGTAACATAATAAAAACTCTTAACAATATAATAACAGCCGTTGATACAAATATTTTGCTATGTGATTCATCATCTGAATTTAATCATCTTTTTCAAAAAAAATGTAAAAAAGCTAAATATAATGTATTACAATCTTCAATAGGTTGTAATAATTATAAATTATTTCTGAGAATCTGAGGAAACATAAAATGGAAAGATCAAAACTATTTACAGTCTTGGTAACTATTACCATATTCTTAAGCCTGATCACTCTACTAGCAATCAACCTAAATTACAAATCAAATTCCAATGAAGAACTTAATACACCAACAGAGCCCACCCAAGAGAATCCAAAGTCCCAGTTCAGCGCCGATGATGACCCGGTAAAAGGTTCAAAGGAAGCCCCTGTTACAATAATCGAGTTCAGTGATTTTGAGTGTTCTTTCTGTGCCAGTTTCTCCTTACAAGTCTTACCCCTGATTGAAGAGAATTACATTCAAACCGGAAAAGTAAAATTAGTTTTTCGAGACTTCCCATTAGACTTCCACCCGCATGCCAAAAAAGCAGCAGAAGCTTCAGAATGTGCAGATGAGCAGGATAAGTACTGGGAATACCATAACAAGCTATTTGAAAACCAGAATGCTCTGGACATTAAAAATCTCAAACAATATGCTGCAGACCTTGGGCTGGATGAAACTGAATTCAATGAATGCCTGGATTCCGGAACAATGACTTCTGAGGTCGAAAAGGATTTACAGGATGGTAGTGGTTATGGCATTAGTGGAACACCCACCTTTTTTATCAGTGGGATCAAGGTTGTGGGTGCCCGGCCATATGAAGTGTTTGAGCAGGTAATTGAGCAGGAATTAAATAGCTAGTTTTCTAAAACTAGAAATTCGATACATACATTATACTGATACGGAGCATATGTCCTGACAATTCGAGTCTCTAAACATTCAACTTTTTTTCCAATTTCTTTGGCCGCTTCAGTGATAAATTCCCATGAAGTCTTATAAAGATCATCTTCAGGAGTAATATCATAAAAATGCACGATCCCGTTGTTTCTGGCAACCAGTATCCCGCAGTCCAGGAAATCACGGGCACTATGAGGCAGGTTCATGATAACATGGTCGGCTGAATGTTTAAATTCTTCAGCCACATATCTTGCATCACCCTCCACTGCTACCACATTATCCAGCTTATTCAACTGCACATTTTCCTTCAGGAATTTTACTGCCTCTGGGTTCTTATCAACTGCCACCACTGTTGATCCCGGTACGCTCTTCCCGATCAGAATACTGAAAGGACCCACACCCGTGAACAGGTCTACCACACACTGCCCCCGCTTTACCATATCTGCAACCCGCTTTCGTTCAGTTGCCAGTCTGGGTGAAAAATAGACTTTTGCAAGGTCTAGATTATAACGGCAGCCGTATTCGGTATGAATGGTATGCGTTCTATTTTCACCAGCCAACACAGCAAATCCCCTAATCCTGAATTCACCTGAAACCGGGCCTGTCGCTCCCAGTACCACTTTTATACTTTTTCTGAAATCCATTAAAGCTCTGGCAACTTTTCCAGCTTCTGTTTGATCAGCATCCATTACAGCAATGTCGCCTATCACCTCAAATGAAGGCGAAAAGCCAAGCATATCTTCCAAAGATGGTTTATGGATCTTTGGTTCAAATTCAGTTTCAATAATAGTAATATTCTCTTTCGATGAAGATGTCTCATCAAACAGCATTTCCAGATCAGCAGTGCCTGGCTGCCTTTTGAGTGGGATAAGAATATCCTCTCCATCCTTATATATCTGTGCATAAGTGTGGATAAAGTCAGTTTTGAGCAGTAATCTCCTGGTTTTTTCTGCTGATGTTCTCGACACTTTTACTGCCCATAATCTCATGGAATACATGATGTCATCGCATGATAAAAAGGATTTAGATAAATAATTAAATAAGCCAGAATTATTATGTAGTGATGAAAAACCCCCTGACCCTGAAGATTCGATCCCGGTTAGATTGCCTCTGCGATTTCACATATAATTTTTACTGGCAACATAAAGGTTCAGAACTTGATCCGGATGCCCCTATTAAGGAACAAGTGAACAGTAATTACTCGTACAGGGACTTAGTGGAACATCTAAGATCCGATTGCGACGTCCATATTACAGATAATGTGGGCAGTAGACTTGCTTCCAGCCTGGGCGTGGATCTGAAATATTTTGGTGGGAACGGTAAAGCGTTAGATGCTGGCAGCATATACATTGATGGAGATGTGGGAACCCGTATGGGTATCAGCATGTTGGCAGGTCTGATATATGTTTCAGGCAATGTATCTGAGCCGATGGGTAATATTGTCGAGGTAAATTCAGACGCAAGCGGTTATCGATGCTTCAGGTCCATTACTGATATTCTGCACAATGGACTAAATGCCAATGAATTATATGATAGTAGAAATTCTTACCAGGATGGTGAGACTCCAATTTTAGAGCTTGCTGACAACATTCTCAGAGATACTATCGGGGCAAGATGCGTTAAGGATGCTATTATCAAGGTTGAAGGGGATGTAAGCCTAAGCACAGGGATTCTAATGCAAAAAGGTATTATCGAAGTGGACGGCAATGCAGGCATGAACACTGCAACATTGCTGGCAGGCGGTACCGTGGTTGTGAGAGGCAGTAACGGTGAATTCGGAGCAGCAGGAATGCGGTCTGGAAATCTGATCATAACAGGAAAAACGGGAGGATATATTTGTGCCAACATGCGTGGAGGGGCCGTATTTGTAAAAGCTGACATAAAAGTCATACCGCCTGCTTCAAAGTCCCAGCCCTCCTCCGGGGATTTGAAAATGCTAATTCAGATTCTTGAAACAAACCGATTTGATGCTATGAGTTACAGGAAATATTCTGTATGATTGCGTTATTATAGTTAAGATCCAGTAAATGCTACTCAGAAGCCAGGTACAACCGCTGGACCAGGCGCCACATGTGCGCCCAGGACCGTGAAGTTAACCGGCAATATCAAAGCCTCGAGATGCTGCGGCATTATGCAGGGAACAGGAAGAAGGGGCACATTTTCATCAACGAGAGGACCGGGAAGAGGCTTACCCTGCGGCATTTTGAGAAGATGATCGATAAGTGGGACAGGCTGCTTAACATCCAAAGATGTCAGTCCATCAAGCCCAGCGGGAGGGAGTATCATCTGATCACGTTAATGGGACTGAGGGAAGCAGGAGAGTGGCACCATGATCTGCAGTGACGGTGATCCTGATGTGTCTGTAAAGGCTTACATTAAAGTAGGGAGCGGGTGCAGGCATCAGTGTAGGGGGATGTAGCAGGTAATTGTAGTAATTTATGATGCGGGATTAAAGATCATTCGTTAGTCAGCTATGCCTATATTTACGCTGCAGAAGTTAAAGACTGATTTTCAAAAAGATTTTTAGTAACTATTCAGCCCATCTTTAATTTCAGTCAACTCATCAGTTCCGATATTAAA
>JACUTQ010000119.1 GCA_014859725.1 Methanosarcinales archaeon
TGCTGAACTTTTTCCATTCTCAAGTTCACGAAGAATAGTTATTTTTGCTTCGCGTTTGAATTTTTTCCTTGCCTTCATATTTGCACCCTTTCTGTAGAAGTTTGCTAAGAATGTTTCTTAACTACGTGTCCACTTTTTGGGGTGCAGTCCAAGAATGAATCCTCCAAGGAAATTCCAATGAACCATTTTATGATCAGATTGTATCTGGCAGCATCTTCCATTTGTCTATCTGAATAGTTCATGAGGAATTGTACTATGGCTGAACGAAACATGATTTCGGGTAGGTTTTTCACAGGTCGACCCTGATTTTGCGAATAAAGGTCTTTACAGGCTTCATTCACGAAGGAAAAGTCTACGTGTTTGTTTATCTGCAATAAACTTTGCCTGGGAATGAAATATCAATATACTTTTCAATTAGTAGATACAACATCAGCAAACCTATGAGATCATAATTCCACGGTATTATTATTTTTTTGCTTCCGGCTACACATTTTATTTATAATAGGAATAGAAATAACAAGAAAATCCATGCTAATGCCAGGATATTTGCGATGCCTATAAAGTCATACATTATAAGAAATCTGAGGTATTAAATGAAGTATGCAAAACCATTGATGATATTGGGTACAGGCTCCCATGTAGGTAAAAGTGTAATTGTTACAGCTCTTTGCAGAATTTTTGCCGAAACTGGGATTAACGTTGCTCCTTTTAAGGCCCAGAACATGAGTCTCAATTCCTGGATCACTACCAATGGTGATGAGATCGGGATCGCTCAGGCCATCCAGGCAAAAGCTTGCGGTATTGAGCCTACTGCTGACATGAACCCTGTACTGCTAAAACCAAAGGGAGACCGTCAATCCCAGGTGATCATCCTGGGCAAACCCTATGCAGACCGAACTGCAGGTGATTATTATGAGTCAATTGACGATATGATTAAGGTAGTTGAATCTGCCTACTACCGATTGGCCGGACAGTATGACATGGTGATTATAGAAGGAGCCGGGGGGGCCGCTGAGATCAACTTGTATGAGAGGGATATTGTAAATATCGGTACGGCAAGGTTGCTAAAACCCCCTATTATACTTGTTGGAGATATCGAACGGGGCGGTGTGTTCGCAAGCATCTACGGGACGCTTAAACTGCTGCCTGACGATATTGCGCAACTGGTCAAAGGCATAATCATCAATAAGTTCAGGGGAGATCCAGCCATATTGGAACCAGGACTGAAAGAACTGGAAGAGATAACCGGAGTACATGTGTTGGGTGTTATTCCATATACGGATTTATCCATTCCTTCCGAGGATTCGGTCTCGATCGCAGATAAAAAGCATATATTTAATAATGGATTTGTTGACATTGCCATTTTAAGATTGCCCAGGATCTCGAATTTCACAGATTTCGAACCCCTTGAACCACTTTCAAATATCAGATATGTGGAACTGGATGAGGATATCGGACAGCCGGATGCTTTGATCATACCTGGAACTAAGAATACAATCGATGATCTCCAGGCTATTAAAGAAAGCGGGACCTATCATAGGATATATGAACTGGTAAAAGCCGGCATTCCCATAATCGGGATTTGCGGCGGATACCAGATGTTGGGAAAAACCATAACTGATAGTGGGATTGAAGGGGGTAGTGCTGCAGGAGTTGATGGTCTGGGACTGCTGGATGTATCCACAAGTTTTGGTGAATATAAAAAGCAGACCATCCAAACCCGGAAAAAAGTTACCGGGGACGGTCCAATTCTGGGCAGGATTACAGGTCAAAATGTTTCCGGTTATGAAATACATATGGGGGATACCTGGCTGCATGAAGATAAACCAGCTTTTTCTGATGATGGTTGTATTGATAGATCTGGATTGATCTGGGGGACATATCTTCACGGCCTGTTCGAAAATGAGAATGTCAGGGATGCTTTTCTGGATTTCCTTTATTCAAAGAGAGGGATCTCGTACCTCAACATCAAGGCAGGAATAAACTACCAGGATCCATACCACAAGCTGGCCCGGCATTTCTTAACACATGTGGATATGGATGCAATTAATAAGATATTAAAAGATTAAACCTCATTTAGGAGATATGCTACTGCATAAGCAGGGAAGACCTTTGAAATTGCTGTGCCGTAAATGTCTGATAATAATGTGCAGGCAAGTCTGGCGTGCCGGGCAGCATCCTCTATTAAGAATTCTCCAAGACCGGCACCCACGATTTTATTGATACCGTATTTTGAGGCAAGTATGTTCATTGCTTCTGCAAGTTCGTTCCTCTGCCTTTCATATATCTGGCTGGCCATGATCATAATTTCTTTATTGTCAAGTTCTGAAGTGTCAGCACAAACCACCCTGGCCAAACGCCGTGCTGCTTCTGCTATTGTTTTTCCATATCCATCCGGTGTATCGCAGGTATAGTCTTCTGGCTTGATATTCCCCAGTAATAGGTGCACATCTGCGGTCTGGGCAAATAATTCTGATGAGACCCTGTATTGATTTTGCCCAAGGTTTATCATGCTCATCAGTGTTGCAATATTGGTGCGCAGTATTCCCCTGTACAGGAGTTCATGCCGCCCGAGCCGCTTAAAATCGGTCTCTCCGGCCAGAGATGTTCCGTTCTTTACAGGGATCAGGTCAGTTGTCGTGCTGCCAAGATCGACAAAGATACAATCTTCTTCTTTTCCTGCCACCAGGGCCGAAGCGGTCCAGTTGGCGGCGGCCAATGACCTGATATCTCGATCACCGTTTATAAATTCTCCTTTGTTGTTAAGGTACAGTGCATTTGGGAAAGCGGCATCTACGGCATCCATTATAAACCTGATGCCCTCTTCTTTATCTGAAAAACAATCAGCCAATTCCCCTGTCATTACCACTCCTGATTTTGAGGGGGAGAGTCTTTGTGCGATCTCTTTTAGTTTTAGAGGCAGGCTTGTATCCTTCCACATAGGAATGTAATGTAGTTCTGCTATCCGGGTGTCAAGAGATGCTATTTTTGTGTTTGCACCGCCAATATCTATTCCAATGATAGGAGCGTCCAGATTCATGATTATCCTGATAATCTAATATCTGTTAATGTTTATTGTATTATTTGGAATTTATCCAGTAATTTATTTCCTTACCTCGATAATCTTAAATATCTTTATAGCTTGTAAAGTCCGTTATATTCAAAGATAGTACATATTATCATTTAGATCAATTTCATAAAGGAGATAATGAATGGCAGATTTTAGAGTCACAGTTTCAGACAGAAATTCCGGATCAGCTCATCAGGTAGAGATATCGGGCAGCCAGGCAAACAAATTTACAGATAAGAGTATAGGGGATACAGTAGGTGGAGATGCAGTAGGTCTCCCGGGATATACCCTGAAGATCACAGGCGGGACCGATAAGGATGGTTTCCCGATGCGCAGCGGACTTCCCGGTCAACGTAGACGCAAGATATTGATCGCTGGCGGAGTCGGTTACAAATCCCCTGTAAAAGGAATGAGACGCAGAAAAACAATGAGAGGCGAGGAGATATCAACAGATATCGGGCAGATCAATACCTTAATCGAGGAATACGGTAGTAAATCCATTAAGGTATTGCTGGGCGGCGAACCTGAAGAAGTAGTTGAAGAGACAGCTTCAGAAGAAGCAACAGATGAGTCCTCAGAAGAAAGTGAAGAAAAACCAGAATAATTGTAGAACTTGATCGTTCTACAGCTCTCTTTTTTTCGACTGGAAATTCCAGTCGAAACATTTATTTTTGTTGGTATATAAAGTATAAATTTCTCATCAAATATCGAATAAATAAATTTGAATATTTCTCCTAAATGGTGAGTATAAAAGCAATCCCTCAAATATGAGGGAATGCTAATGCATGTTTGACAACACATGCAAGAATTATTATTTCACCAAGACATAAAAACTTGCCGCCCTCTTTCAGTCAGAATGATATTTGAGGATAATCATAACTGGAACGCGTTCATCCTTGAGCATAAAGACGAACTTCGCGATGTTGAAATTATTGAAGTTAACAAAATGCTATCCTGCAAGGATGAGAGTCGTGGTTACTTCACATATCATCAAACCATCTATTTTGGATGTAATAGTCGCATCTGTTCGAATTGTGGTAAGAATCATACAGATAAATGGGCAAAATCTCTTAAAAATGCAATGTTCAATGTTCCCCATCGACATGCGGTCTTAACAATTTCCGATGTTTTATGGCCTATCATATTGCAAAATCGTTTTCTGCAAAAGGTTTTAATAGATGCAGCAATTGAAGCAATTAACGATACAATTTCGTATAAAAATCGGAATGGACGATTGCTTGCAGGTGCTATTGTTGTGTTGCATCCATTTTCGAAAAATATGGGATTCAATCCGCATCTCCATGTGCTCGTAACTGAAGGTGGGTTTGACAAGCGTGGAAGATTTATCCATCAAAAGTTTATTTCTTTCAGAGGAATGCGAAAAACTTGGCAATATCAAGTACTTACTCGGTTTAAAGCTGAATTTCCGGGAAATATGGAAATATCGATGCTGGTCCATCAACTTTTCAAGAAGTACCCTGAAGGATTTTATGTACATCTTCCTGAGGAATCCAGAATTACTAATAAACAAAATGTAGCACGATATGTGGCCAGATATATCAGGCATCCAGCGGTTGCAAATACAAGATTATACGAATATGATGGAAAATCGGTTACCTTTTGGTATAAGGATCATGAGGACAAGAAAATATTTGTGACAATGGAAGTGAAGAAATTCATTAGAGCGTTGATTCAGCACATTCCAGATCGGAATTTTAAAATGATACGCTATTATGGATCATATGGACGCAGAATCAAAAAATTGTTTTCTGGGTATTTACAGAGAAGTTTAAATCAGACAACATTTGAGGACTTTTCCAAAAAAAGAAATGTGTGGGCACCGGAATGTCCAAATTGTGGGACAAAAATGACTTTTGCATGGTATGAAAAGCTGTGACAAGAAAGTCATATCCTGAATTGCAGAAATGCCACTCCTTCCATTCGGAGCGACCCTACTGTGACACTCATTATCAGTAATGGAATGGGTGGAGCCAACAGGACAATGTGGAAAACTCTGGAAGTCTGATCCGGACAATCTGCTAGGGTAATGAATGCTATGAAGAAACGAAAGTTGAACCATTGTAAGAGTCGTGAACCATGACAAGCGAAAGCAGACTTTACACGCTTGAGCCAAAAGGCACAGAATCAGACTATAACGGCTCTTTTGACGTTATAGGGAATGGACAGATGATTCTCGGCTTACAGATGGCTTCTAAGGCATCCGAAATTATTCAAGATATGGAACTTGGTAAGCCCAATGAGCTCCCGATAATCCGGGTAGGGACTCCGCAAGGAGCGACGATGGTTCAGGGGGTAGAGGAAACGGTAAAAAGCAAATGCCAGTTTGTAATGGACTGGATAGAGGTTCAAACTTTGCCTCAACCTGAAAGGGTGCTGACTTGCTAAAGGTGTTTCATTGTATGAACGGAGGTAAACTTGTGAATGTAAGTAATTCAACGACGCTTAAAAGCGAGAAACTTACAGATATAAGACTAAAAATCCAATGGAATGATATCGATTGGAAAAAGGTCATTATAAATGTTAACAGGCTACAAACCAGAATTACAAAAGCAGTTAAAGAAGGAAAATGGCATTTAGTAAAAAGACTACAGTATTTATTAATCCATTCGTTCTATGCAAAATTGTTAGCAGTGAGAACGATATGTCAGAATAAGGGTAAAAGAACAGCAGGAATTGATGGCGAAAAGTGGATAACACCCAAAGCCAAAATGAACGCTGCTCTTGATTTATCTGACAAGAGTTATAAAGCCAAACCCTTGAAAAGAGTTTTCATTGAGAAGGTTGGTAAAAAGAAGAAACGACCCTTAGGTATCCCGACCATGTATGACAGAGCCATGCAGGCATTATATGCTCTTGCATTGGGGCCTGTTGCAGAAGCCTCAGCTGATATTGCTTCCTTTGGCTTCAGAAAATATAGAAGTGCACAGGATGCATGTGAGCAAATTTTCATCTGCTTGAGCAAGAAAAACTCTGCTCAATGGATACTGGAAGGCGATATAAAAGGCTGTTTCGATAATATCAATCATGAATGGTTACTGGACAATATCCCGATGGACCAATCGATTCTAAAGAAATTTCTTAAAGCAGGTTTTGTATACAAACATCATTTGAATCCTACCAAAGCAGGCACACCACAAGGTGGTATAATCTCGCCAGTCCTCGCGAACATGGCTTTGGACGGGATTGAACGTGCAATTTCAGATAAGTACTATACCGGGAAAATCTGGAAGGGCCATAACCCGAAAAAGGTGAACTTCGCACGGTATGCGGACGATTTTATCGTAACTGCTGATTCAGAGGAGACTGCTAAGGAAGTTAAAGAATTAATTGAAGTTTTACTGAAGGAAAGAGGTCTGGAACTGTCAGAAGAGAAAACACTGATTACTCATATAGACCAGGGGTTTGACTTTCTAGGTTGGAATTTCAGAAAATACAAGGGGAAACTACTTATCAAGCCTTCCAGGAAGTCTATTGAGAATGTCAAACAAAAAATAAGCGACATTATTAAAAAAGGGAAGGCATGGAAACAGGAAGACCTTATTGGTGCTCTTAACCCCATTATTACTGGTTGGACAAACTATCATCAATCAGTAGTGTCTAAAGAAACATTCAGCAAACTAGACAATACAGTTTGGAATATGCTGTGGAAATGGACAAAAAGTCGACATCCCAAAAAATCCAAGTCCTGGGTAGCCAGTAGATACTGGCATAGTGAAGGGACCCGGAACTGGGTATTTTCTACGAAAAAGAACAAACTAAAACTCTTCTCAGATACAAAGATCGTGAGACACACACGTCTCAAACTTGATAGAAATCCCTATCTTGACAAAGAATATTTCGATGTACGGAGATATAAACTGCGTGCTCGTAAAATTGCTAACAAGCATAAAACGTCTGGAGTTGAAATGAACATTTGTTCATTTATATAAATATTGTAGTCTCAAAACCATAAAGCCATTGAATTGTTAACTGCTGCCTGATACAGAAAAGGTTATGAAAGGCTTGAGCCGTTGTGACAAGAAGTTACATCATAAATTGCC
>JACUTQ010000120.1 GCA_014859725.1 Methanosarcinales archaeon
GAAATCCAACCCATTAGCTATCCAATCAGCACCACTATTAACACCATGATTCTCATTCCCGCTTGAATCATTGACAGCGGTCCCTGTTCCCTCATCCATCAACCATATTCCTGACGCATTCACACCCCACACACCACTTGAATTTTCAGTATTATTAGCATCCGAATTGTTATAGTACATGTAGATTGTACTATTGGTGGTATTCGACAGTTCAGGTATCCTGATCCAAGCTTTCAAATTACCTGTAGCAGAATTAAACGTGCCTTCTATCTGGTGGTCAAGTTGAGTAGTATTATCAGAATTGAAAAAAACGATATCATCACCGTCTGCCTGTGCTTTCTCTGCTAAATCTGTGTCGGTGATGTTAATCATCATCGGAAAATCTGTCTGCGAGCCGTTGACATAATTATGGTCAATTGTTATCTGTTTAAAGTAATTCCCGCTGGGAACCGCAGTTACACTATTCATCATCAAAATCAAACAAAGCACAAACAAACCTATAGTAATTTTTCTCATAATTTTCTCCTAACCTATCAATTTATTCCCTAATTAGCTTCAAAATATAATTCCTGGCTATTCCAGGTCTCGAAAGACCAGATTCTTTCACCCGTTTCATTATATGTCCGGACCACAGGCTTTATCGAATAATCGATGTCATCTTTAGTGGCATAATAACCACAGTGATTTCCCGGGCATTTGGTGCTGCGGTTTATCTCTATGGTTTCTGTGTCCCCATCAACAGTAACCTCAACCAGATGCGGAGATATGGCTAAATCAGAGATCATTATATTATGACCCCGGAATTGGAAGGTTTCACTGGAATAATGATTTATAAAGAGTTGTTGGGGTGCAGGTGGAACTTCCGAATCGGGTTTAACTGAAGTCAGAATTTGGGTGAAATTTTCATCTATACCTCCAAGATCTTTTTTGTCGATACATCCACTAATTATGGGTGTCAGTTTGCATACGAATAATCCAGCATACATAATTCTAGAAGTATATTCCATTTTGACCCAATCTCTCACATGACAAGAACTACAATATATTAATGTATAAGTCTTTAAGTGTTGTATTTATTATTTATAAATTTTGTGATTAGCAACGATCCTGGAGATCGAAATTCCTTAACAGGGTTTCACATTTTCCGGGATGCTTTGCTTCTTTCAGTTATTTCATATACTTAACCATTTTTTAAAAAATTTTATCATTATTACTAAATACTTCCAGTTCAATTCATACATCAGGTGGGACCTAAATGTCCGATAATTGGTATCCAAGAGCCTGTAAGAGCTCAGTTAACTTGTTTGGTCGGCTTATTGATGTTGAACGCTTCAAAAAGAAGAGTGAGGATTCTGTCAGCCAGGAATTTCTTGATAGTTTGAACTTTTGCGGACTTGATGTTGAGCCATACCAATCCCAGATACTTGCTATTTCAGGGTCTGCTTCCGCTTTTATATTATTATTGGTGATGGATATTTTTCTCTTCAAATTCATTGTATTCGGCTCGAATACAATTATTTTCATGATCCTGACCACTCTATTAATACCTGCGGTCTTGTTGATATATCTCAGCGAATATCCGAAGATACATGCACGGTTCATGAAGATACATTCATTGGGTGACATCCCCGAGATCCTCTCATATATTGTCATGAGCATGAAATTGGTATCCAACATGGAACGTGCCATCTCGTTTGCTGCTGCAAATTCAGACCGTCCCTTAGCCAGTGATCTGCGAAAACTCATCTGGGATATGCATGTACGGGTTTACACAAGCATGGATGAAGCTCTTATTTCATTTGCTAACCAGTGGGGCAAGAACAGCGAATATTTTAAAAGGGCCCTGCACCTGGTAAAGAGCAGTACAAACGAACCCGATGAAGCACAAAGGATAATGACGCTGAACAAAAGCCTCGACATAGTGCTTGAAGGTACGAAGCACATGATGGAAGGGTTCGCAGCCCGTTTGAAAACACCCACATATGTGCTGTACAGTATCTTCATACTGATACCGCTTGCCCTGGTAGCACTATTGCCTGCCATGAGCATTGTGGGGGTGCGGATAGATACGGTAACATTGATACTTGTGTATAATCTTATCCTGCCTCTGGCCACTTTCTGTTATGCAGAATATATCCTGCTTCAACGCCCTGCAACTTTTCCCCCCCCTGATATTCCTGATGACCATCCCGGACTTGCTAATATTAAAAGCATCAAGCGCAGCATGATACTGGTATCATTGATTGTGTCAATTTTAATAGGCTCATCAGGATATCTCTGGCTGGCTAATGGTAATCTTTTTGGTATCGTTAGCACAGGTGCCATGACCGGTTACATACCGGCACCATTTTCGCTGATATGGGGCGCCACAGTGTTCATCACGATCTATACCATTGGGGTATATACTCCATATAAAAACATCAGGGACGGTATTAAAGAGATCGAGCGCCAGTTCTCAGATGCCTTATTCATATTAGGGCGGCGTATCAGTGAAGGCCGCTCTCCGGAATGGGCATTCATACAGACCTCCCAGACCATGAAAGGTACCCGTATCGGAGATGCCTTTCACGATGTTGCAGGAAATCTGTCGATAATAAGAACAACGTTAAAGGGAGCCATTTTCGATCCGGAATACGGTGCATTCAGGAACATCTATTCAGAAAGGGTACTTACCACCATGCGACTGTTCACCGAAAGTGTACATAAAAGCCATATTGCAGCAGGCATAGCCATCGTGAAACTGGCAGACCATTTAAAGGAGTTGCAGGAAGTGGAAGATAACATTAAACGTTCCCTGTATGATGTGACATCCACAATGAAATCCACTGCCATGATATTTGCACCATTGATAGCAGGTGTTACATTAGCTTTGTCAGAAGTGATCCAGAAGATACTACAGAATATATCTCTTGAGGCCAGCAGACTTCCACAGGATATAGGATTGGAAACTATAATGGCAGATGTAGGAGGAGGAATGGAACAAAGCATACATCCGGATATGTTTACTATGGTTATAGGCGTCTACATGATCATCTTAGTCATCATTCTGGTACGATTCGCTGGTGGTATAGAATATGGGGGGGATAAGGCGCAGTTCATGTATGAACTGGGTCACATATTGCCCGTTTCTATTTTGGTTTTCACCATTTCAGTTGTGGTTAGCCGGGTACTTTTTACTTCAATAGTGTGAATAAATTTCGCAAAATTTAAATATGTTCTATGATGTTGCTGAGGAAGAGGCAGGAGTATATGCATAAAGCTGACAATTTATTTCGAAATGATGAGAATGGTATGGAATTACCAATAAATATCGTAGTAATGCTTGTTGTAGGAATGGTAGCTCTTGCTGCTCTTCTGGCAATAATACCAGAGGCTAAGGAGAATATGGAAGTAGAACTAATATCTGTTCACAACAATAATGGTTCTAATGCCAATATCGAAAATGGTGTAAAGACATCAATAGATGTCGTAATGACCGTCTATGATCGTGATAATAATCCAGTGGAAGGAGCCAGTATAATCATATCAGGAGGAGGTAGTATGGGTTCTAACAAAACAGATGCCACCGGCCAGACAACTGTTACAGTTCCCGAGGTTCTAATTCGTATAAACCAGGATTCTATAGACCTCAAAATGGTTGCAAAAGCTAATGGATTCCATGATTATATAGATGAAACTGCTATCCTGCTAACCTAAACATGCTTCAGGATGAAGCAGGGGCCGTTGGCCTGCCAATGCGAATGGTTGTACTGACCATTGTGGGCATGGCAGGTCTAGGTGCAATGATAATTGTAATTGGGGATCTGAATGTAGTTCCCCGGAGCATCCACGGCGATATTATCGGCATTGAAAACAGTACAACTAGCAGCCTTTTACATGCCAATAACGGTACAAAAAACGTAACTGTTGAAGTTATTGATGTGGATGGAGACTCAGTAGAAAGGGCAACTGTGGTAATCTTCGGTCTTGACAGCTCAGCTTCCGGACTGACAGAGAGGGATGGGCGTGCTGTACTTGTCGTTGATACATCTTCGATCAAAGTTGTTGGAGAAGGATATTTAAAATTGGTTGTTAAAGCAGATGGATTTGCAGACTATCAGAATGATTATGCTTTGAAAGTGGTAGATGATTGACAAATTATTATGATATATCTGGCTGCCTGTTCGTAATAATAAATTTAACAGTCACTACAGAAGCAAATAGCACTGCCAGACATAACGGGAAATAGGTTGTTCGAATAATATCCCACCTGTCAGCCCAAATTAAATACCCTGTAACGATCAATGCAATTGAAGCCATTATTCCGGACAGTTCAATTGGTACTTTAATACTACCTATCGAGATCTTATTAAGATTCTCCTGACGCTGAATTCTAAGTTTTGCAGTTTTCAGTTCTTCTTTTAGTGCTGCAATTTCGGTTTGGTAAGTATTGTTTAATAAATCCAGTGAAGCAGATGCATCATTTTTGAGGGATTTCTGTACCTCGATAAGCCCTTCCATTTTATCATTTATGACTTGAATTTCCTGCTGTATCGAATTTATAGATTCATGATTCAGATCGTTTGATCTCACTGTTTCAAGATCCTTTGTTAGTCCTTCAATAATACTTTGACACTTTTGCACCTCGATCTGCAATTCCTGGATATCAGGATCTATAAACTGGTCTGGACCAACATTCTCAATAAGGGTAATCACCTTTCCATCTTTACTTGCGGACAATCTCCTCTCTACTGCACGCAGCCGCCGATCCAGGCTTCGAACACTTTGATCAAAGGATTCTATCCTCCCGTTAATATCGTAATTCTCCATATTCCCACCGATTCTGCCTTCTTAAACATCAAATAATATATACTTTGTTATCTTCTGTACTGGGCAGGTGGAAAATTGTGGAAAGATGAACAAGGTGCCGATACTATACCATTGAAACTGGTTGTCTATCTGTCAATCGTGGGTATAATAATAGTGATAGTAGCAATAGGTTTGAAAAATGCCCAACCACCTATGGATACTGCCATAATGGAACGACAGATTGAGGAAGTAAAGTCCTCTATTGAAATAATGCAAACTGGGTATTCCAGGCCCATCTCTGATCTACAGGCACCCACTGGAAATATCAGGAGTTTTGAACTTGTATTGCCTGACAACCTGGAATACATATCTTTTGGTGTGGACCCTGACCCGGATAATAATGGAATTCTCAAAGACACACCACCCGGACTGATCACAGATTATGATGATGTGGTTTATTTTAAGTTAAGATATACTGGAAAAATTCGGGTCAAACTTGATGATAATGTACATTTCAGGGAGGGTATATTGAATGATGGTCACTGGACTATAAACGAGCCTCATCAGGGAGTTGTGCTTACCGGTAATAGCCAGTCTGTGGTATTTGAGCTGGTAAATGATGGAGGCAATGTATATACAATATCCCACCTGACAGATGATTTCTATGCTTACATAAACCCGGATACTAATGTGGGTCTACCTCATGGAGTATTATTGTCAACAAGTCCGGTTTTAATTCCAGCCAATAATGAAACTGCCTCAAGGGTCACAGTCCAGATAATCGGTAATGATGGAAAGAGTGTCAAATCTGAAGGCCATCTCATCAACCTGACCAGCAATAAAGGACATCTGAGTAATGATCAAATAATTACCAGTTCCCACGGCAGCGGCAGTGTATTTATAACTTCAAACGAACTGGGATTGGGAGTGATCACCGCCCGATCTCCTGGATTACATGAAGGGACTGCTGAAATAGTCTTTATTGTGAATTCAGCAAAAGTAGAATTCAATGAATGGATAAAATATTCATCAGGAGAGGGCGACCCATCAGAACTTATCGCAGATTTTTTAATTTCACACAATGGTGAATATAATATCATCCTGACAGGCTGGGGTACAGAAGCACACTGGCCATTATCACCAGAAGGCTGGCCCATTGGCAGGATCGAAGTGGACGGGATGATTTTGAGTGAAAGAGAGGTTGACAGTGGATCACATATAGATGTGCCATACGGGAAAATAATACTGGATGAAGGTGTTCATACAATAAGGGTGACCATGACCAATGATCTTAATATTCCTGTTATTGGTGATAGGAACTTGTTTGTTGAAAAAATAGAATTTTCATGAAATTTAAGAAAACTCATATATATTTTTTCGCATTTCATCTGGGATATGAAAAGGGTTTACAAACGAACCTGATGTAGCACAAATGATTATGGCGCTGAATAAAAGTATTGCGTAATTCATTAATTTTTAACTAAGGTTTCACCGAAAAATAACTTATATAAATTAATCTCCGTTTGGTAAAATAGAATAATTCCATTTAGGATGTAAGGAATGGTATGAATTGAGATGGATGCCTGGGTGGGTGTTTGCAGGGGGCACCGCCTGAAATATAATTATGAAAAAAAGAAATACAATCTCAATCTGTATCGTTAGAAAAGAATTCCCAGTGCCACATAGATCTAATTATAAATGCCTTCTCTTCTTCCAACCTTTAAAATTCTAATTTCAGATTCATGGACAGCATAAATAATTCGAAAATCTCCAATTCTTATACGATATGTCCTCTGTCTTCCCTTTATTTTCTTATATGGTAGGCTGTACGGGTTTTGTTCTAACTGTTTTAATTTCTCAATTATTCTCTGTTTGTCATTAGAAGAAATGCTTTCAAGAAATGAAATTGCATTTTTACTTAAAGACATGTTAAAAGTCATACTAAATCTTGAATAGAAAATTTATTTCCCTTATCCATCTCTCTTTCGATCTTATCAAGCTCTTCACTCTCTTCTGATGATAACTCTTCGATACCAAGAAAGTTCTCAATTTTTAAATTGAGATGGATAAGTTGATCCTCTATTTTCAATAAATGTGTGATAATTTCTTTATCCGCCATAGCATTCATATATAATTTGATTGTTTGAATAGGTAATAATAGTTATTGTTTTCATCATTCCATACTTCAAATATTCTTCACTGACACTGCCCCACGTCCCTTCTTCAGCTTTCCCGCCGCCCCTTCTCGCCTTCACTCTGCCCGTGTGCCCGTCCCGATCTGCTCCGCCTGCCCTTGTGGTGTGGGGG
>JACUTQ010000121.1 GCA_014859725.1 Methanosarcinales archaeon
TGATCACAGGTGGTATGGTATCTGCCGCAGCTGCAGTCATGAAACTGTACTCACTACTCTGACCTGCATTACCGCTTGCATCTGTGCTGTTAACCACGAAGTAGTATGTAGTATCCAGATTCAACCCGGTCACCGTTATGCTGTGTGCTGTCACCATGGTTGTATTGAATTCCTGCATCGTGTAATTACCTGATATATTGCCATATTTGACCCGACTGTCACTATCCTCATCAGTGTACCAGGTGAGGGTTACCGAATCGGTTGTGGGTGTGTTGTTGGCAATATTGGTGATCACAGGTGGTATGGTATCTGGTGCATCTTCTCTGTACACATAGAATCTGTCTAATAGGGTGTCACTCACTTTGATATTTAAGAAATCCGGAATTATTTCAACTGTCTTTCCCAGGGAAATATTGGTGGAACCATCTCCTTCTGTCAGCCTTATCATATCAGCAGTCGTATCAAAGTCCATCCCGAAGTATTCATCCATATTAAGTTCAGTGACATTAAGGCTTATGATCTCAGCATTGTCGATAATGACTATACTTTCAAACATACCTTCAAAGACCTTGTCCACATGAATCCTGGCAATGACTACATCTGATTCACCAGCAAGGGTATCATTATAATAGCCCCAGCCACCTAATGAACCAGCTACTCCTTCAGGTGATGCGATGATATCTTCAATTGGACTGCCGTCCTGCTCCAGAACCATCCAGACCTGCTCACCATTGACGTCAATGTCCTGTACAACAAGGGTTAAACCTTCTTCGATATCCCAGACATCGCCCTGTTTGAGGGTTATGTTATCATCTGATTGGAAATCAACCAGATACTTGCTGAGTTTGGACACATCATCACCAACGGCCAGGTATTTTTCACCAAGCCAGGCAATATTCATCCTTCCGTTTGCATCGTTCCATGCTCTACTGGTATAAATTATGCCATTATCTGCTATTGTGTCTACACTAATTAAATTGATAGTAAGAGATTCACCTTTATTATTTTCAGGATTAAAATAAATGGCATCCAGATCTTTATAAAACATTGGCAGGTCATTAGCATCCAAAATAATTGAGCCTGGTGCCTCAGCCGTTGAGTTTATGATGGGGCCATGTTGTTTATAAAGTTCCTGTGGTGTAATTTCACTAAATACATAAAATCTGACCGGTTCGTCAGATTGGGTGTCACCAACCTTGATACTTAAGAAATCCGGAATTATTTCAACTCTCTTACCACGATCAATGCTGGTTGTACCATCCTGTTCCTCTAACTGGAGTGTGTTTGCAGTATTAGTGAATTCCAATCCATAGTATTTATCCTGATTGAGTTCAGTAACGTCCAGACTTATAACCTGAGCATCGTCTATGATGATTTTATCTTCAAAGATAGTATCCACATGGATCATTACAATGGTCACATCATATTCACCAGTAAGAGTATCGTTATAATAACCCCAGCCACCTAAGGAACCAGCCACACCTTCAGGAGATGCGATGATATCTTCAACTGGATTGCCGTCCTTCTTAAAAACAAACCAGGCCTGCTCGCCATTGACGTCAATGTCCTGGAATTTAAGGGTGTAACCTTCTCCCATATCCCACACATCGCCCAGTTCGAGAGTCAGATTCTCATTAGGTTTAAAATCAACCAGGTACTTGCTGAGTTTGGTAACATCATCGCCTACAGCCAGGTATTTTTCACCCAGCCAGGCAATATTCATCCTTCCGTATTCATCGACCCATGCTCTACTGGTATAAATAAGGCCGTCTTCTGCTATTTCGGATTCATCATTTAAATGGATTGTAAGAGATTCACCCTGATTGTTATCAGGATCAAACTCTAAATCCAGATCTAAATAAAACATCGGCAGTTCATTTGCAGTAAAATATATCCATTCTGTATTTAAAAAAACATTTGTTGCATCTATGATAGGGCCTGCATTTTCCTGGCTGTCATTTGAATTAAGTGCCATACCTGTCTCTGCTACGGTAAATATGATTGCAGCCGCTGCCAGAAGCACAAATATGCAATGGCAAATATTGCTTAATCCCCCAAAATGAACACTGTTTGAAAATGTCCCCAATGAATGTCTAAATTTACAAATTAAATTACCCTTATTGTTGCGCATACCACCACTCCTCTGTTAAAATAAATTAATAAATCTTATTAATTTATCATCCATATTTAATTTTGTATTAACAACAAATCATGAGGTCAATAGGATATATAATTTTTCATCGGTACAAAATTTTGTAACAGCCCACAAAACTTTTGCATCATATTAAGCACTGTAATTATTTATTAAGAGTGTTTAGCTGAATAGAATAAGAATTCATTTATAATTAATCATAAGGAAGCCTGGTTTCTTTTCAGTAGTGATGTTTATGTCGATTAAAGAATATACCCAATCGTTTAAAGAGGATTATTCCTCCATGTCTTTTACCTCAACTGAAAAGATACACATTCACCTGTTCACCTTTTACAATATCCCTGTTTATTATTACATACCCTTCCACGACAGAAGACCTGGGAGATGCCGAGATGATCGCTGTATTATATTCCCCATCAAACAACTTCATTTCTCTAGCCATTGAGCTTGCTGTGTTATGAGCTATTTTCACGAAAAAGATGTAATCAAAACTTTTTTCCAGTAGCGCAACATCCTCATTTATTACAAACCTACCCATTGCTCTTGGTATTTCCGTAAAATAGCTTCGCACCACCATTTCCAGAGCAGTGAAAGCCCCTGTTGGTTTACCAGGGAGTGCAAATACAGGTGTGTCATTCACAATGCCGACTGCTTGGGGTTTACCAGGCCTGATAGCTACTCTGTGAAATAAGAGTTTTCCAGTCTCAGCAATGATATCAGCGACAAAGTCGCGCTCACCTACCGAGACCCCGCCTGTCGTAAATACTACATCGTATTTTTCGCAAGCTTCGAGCAACATCTTCTTTGTTTGATCATAATTATCAGGAACTGCACCTGCAAAGGTAGATTCGCAGCCCATTTCCTTCATAAATCCCTGTATCAGCACCGAGCTTGTGTTTCTTATCATGCCGTTAAAAATTTCCGTGCCAGTGGATATTATGCCAGCTCTGATCATTTTATATACCGGCACTTTTTCGACACCAAGGCTATATAAAAGCGCAGCGCTCTGGGGCATTATTCGATGGTCTTTCTCAAATATCCTGTCCCCTGCATGGTAATCCGCTCCTTCTCGGAATACGTTTTCCCACTTCAGTAGATTTTTTCCATACAGGAGATCTTTTTTGACATCTGCTTCCTCAATTTTCAGCAAAGCATCCGCACCTTCCGGGAGTATTGCGCCTGTAGCTATTGCCATCGTTTCACCTCTCTTCATTTGTGCTCTTTGATCACCTGCATATACGCTGCCCTTCATTTTCAGGGGATAAACATCTTCGCTGTGAATAGCAAAACCGTCCATCGCCGCGATGTCGAATGCTGGAGACATGTAATCTGCAACAATATCTTCACTGAGTTCTCTGCCCACTGAGTCGGAAATGGAAACATGTTCTGATTCGCGCTTGAAATAATATATGCTTTTAAGCTGCTTTATTTTTTCAAGTGCTTCTTTAAGGGTTGTTATTGTGTTCATATTCTCATTCCTTTATTATATGTATAGCTGATTTTTTTAAGGATACTCGTATTATTTGTTCCTGTTTAATATCCAGTCGTTCAAAAGCATGTGATGGCATTTCTATCTCAAGATTAAAATCTCCGTCAATATAAAGTAAATATGTCGCTCCATTTGAGATTATTTCGGTGATTTTCCCTGAAAAAATGTTTGAAGCTATGGCTTTTCCAAGGGGTCGATCTTCTCGCACCACCATAACCTGGTCTGGACGAATACCCCAGGTAACTTCCTCGCCAACTTGCACACCTTCCATTCTCATTGCGATTATTTTTTTATGGCTCTGGATCATAACTTCATCATTTATTATATCAAGAATCTTTCCTTTGAAAATGTTGTTCATCCCCACAAGCTTTGCCACATTCTCATTTATTGGCTTTGAAAAAATCTCTTTGGGTGGGCCCATTTGTTCTATTCCGCCGTGTTTGTAAACGATTATGGTATCAGCCATAGTATATGCTTCAACAGGGTTGTGGGTAATCAAAATAATGGGTATTTTAATAATCTGCCGTAATTTTTTCAAATTCCTTCGTAATCTCATCCTGACAATATAATCAAGAGAGGAAAAAGGCTCATCCAGAAGCAGAATTTTGGGTCGGGTTATCAGTGCACGGGCAAAGGCAACTCTCTGGCGTTGCCCTCCTGACAATTGAGAAGGGTACCTTTTCTCAAGCCCATGGATTTCAAAAACATCCAGCATCTCTTGCATCTTTTCTTTTTTATTATTTCCGGAACGCAATCCAAAGATGATATTTTCTCCAACTGTAAGATGCGGGAATAACGCATAATTCTGGAAAAGATATCCGACATTCCTCTTTTGTGGTGAAATATTGATGCTTTTTTCAGAGTCAAAATATGTAATATCATTTACATTTATGTAGCCTTTATCAGGAACTTCAAGCCCTGTTATGCACTCAAGAGTCAATGTTTTTCCTGCCCCGGAAGGGCCGAAAAGAACTATTATTTCATTACCACATTTAAATTCTACATTAAGCACGAATTCATTTGAATTCTTATTTGTTAATTTTTTGGATATATTAACATATAAATCCATAATCAATCCGTTCTGTTGATCCTTGTAGTGATGAAGATTACAGCTATTGAAACCGTGGTTAGGAGGATCACAAGCGTGGTTGCAAGCTGGTCTTCTCCTGATAGAAAAGCCCTGTAGATAGCAAGCGGCATCGTACTTGTTTTTCCGGGGATATTTCCCGCCATCATTATGGTTGCACCGAATTCACCAAGTGCCCTGGCAAAACTAAGGACCAGACCTGCGATCAATCCTTCTTTTGCAAGCGGCAGGGTTACAAGAAAGAAAGTTTCAATTTCGGATTTGCCCAATATGAATGCAGCTTTCTCATACTCAAGGCCAACAGACTCAATTGCCGCTTTTGCAGATTTTATCATTATAGGAATTGCAACTACAGTTGCGGCTATAACTGCTGCCTGCCAGGTGAACATTACGCTCCAGCCTGTCAGCTTATAAATATAATTTCCTATTATCCCATTCTTTCCAAGAAGGATGATTAGATAATAGCCTGTAACTGTAGGGGGAAGTATCATGGGAAGCGTTGTGAAAGCGTCCAGCATTGTTCTTCCTAAAAATCGCTTCCTTGCCAGCAGATATGCAATTAATGTACCGAATATAGCGATTATAGAAGTTGCTAATACAGACACCCATAGAGACAGGACAAGCGGGGAATAATCCATATACTTATCCAAAACCGTATTTCTGTAAGATAATTTGCCCCTCACTACTCTGTATATATTCGATGAATTGTCGGGATATCTCTGGTTGCCGGCTGTCCTTTATTACTCCAATCGGATATACTATAGGAGGGTATAGGGAATCGTTGATTGAGGAAACGCTCATATTACTTTTTAACGTATCAGAGGAATAAACAAAACCTGCATCCACTTCTTCGCGCTCAACATAATCAAGTACCTGGCGTACATGTTCCGCAAAGATAAGTTTGGGCTTCAGTATCTCATAAACTCCTGCATTTTCCAAGGCTGTCTTTGCATATCGCCCCGCAGGCACAGTTGTTGGATCGCCTATGGCTATTTTATCAAGGTTTTTAAGCTCTTCGATGGTCAACCTGGAAGGGGCAAGTATGACCAGTTTGTTCCTGGTGAAGTTTGTCCTAGTTGACTTGATTATTAATCCCTTTTCTTCCAGTAAGTTCATTTCCTTTTGTGAAGCGCTTGCAAATAGATCCACCGGAGCACCCTGTTCTATTTGTTTTTCAAGAACCCCTGAAGCGGCAAAATTAAAATTTATCTTTACTTCAGGATGATATTTCTGAAATTGCGCCCCTGCATCCTTCATGACGTCCTGGAGACTTGCTGCTGCTGAAACCGTGATTTCCACAGGTTTATTATCCGCTGATTTTTCACATAGGCAGCCTGATGCTGCTGCTACAACTGCTGCAATCAAAAAAATAGTTAGTAAGTACTTTATTTTCATGATTTTCACCCTGATCCAACTAGTTGAATCTGTTATGTTTATTCAAACATAACACAATTTAATATAAACTTTTCGAAATAAAAGGAAATACAAGTTTGGGGCATATCCAAAAATTATTTATTATACATGAGCATATTTTATCATATGAGAGACATTTCACCAATTCTTTTGGCATCTCATAAGGTGTTGAGTCGCCGTTTTTTTCATCTCCAGGCTGACAAGGCCGGTGAGCCTGAAAAGGTTGAAATACAGTTTCTGCTTAATGTGGGATTTCACATCTTCCCCTCCTGCCTGTGTAAATAAATGTCTGCTGCAAAGTTCACTGCAAAGGTCATGAGAAAGAGCACCAGACCTACAGCATACAGCGCCTGGTAATGCAGGTCTCCCACGACCACTTCCTTGATCTCTATAGCGATGGTGGCTGTCATGGGACGGACCGGGTCAAAAAAACCGGTCGGAAAAGCCCTGGCATTCCCTGCCACCATAAGCACTACCATGGTCTCACCCACCACGCGACCCAGTCCCAGCATAATTGCAGCTATGATACCTGACATGGCTGAGGGTACCACCACGTTTCGGATGGTCTGCCAATTGTTGGCACCCAGGGCCAGGCTGGCCTCAGTATATCCTTTTGGTACCGAGGTTATGGCATCCTCTGATATGCTGATTATGGTGGGAAGGGCCATTATGGCTATCAGTATGGATGCTGTGAATGCATTCAGTCCGCTGCTCAGTCCGAACACATCTGCAACTGCCGGGGCAAGTACTAACAGGCCCAAAAGTCCCAATACCACGCTTGGGAGGGGTCGAGTAGAGCCCATAGCGCACCTCTTGTTGGGGTAATAGCCCCGAGGTTACTA
>JACUTQ010000122.1 GCA_014859725.1 Methanosarcinales archaeon
CCCTGATAAGAATAGCATCGCTGCTTCATGATATTGGAAAGCCGAGGTCTTATACCCAAGATACTAAAGGAGTACCTTTCTATCACCATACTACCCAGACTGAAGAAATAGTGGGGTATATACTTGAAAAAGTACCTGAATCACTCACCACGAAATATGAATTGAAAAAAATACTGCCAAAACTTGCTGCAAAACATCATTCAAGGGATTCAGAGACCGTCCTTGAAAAAATCATCGGGCAAGCTGATTCTGTTGCATCAGCAGCAGATAGGGTGTATGAAATAAAAGGAAATTTTGAAAATGATTATGTCAGCGTGGAATCCCATGATAAAATATTTCCACATGAAATAAATTTTGATCGTGGTGATTTACAATGTATTGAAGAACCACATTCAGAAATACTCGGATACAGGGGTAAAACTTCTAAATCCGTGAAGTCAAAATTAAAACCAGATGAAAAAACCGTCCGGCTTTTCATTGATTCAGTTGTTGGCGGGGGTACTCTTCAATATAAAGGAACTGAATCGAAGTTCAGTGGTTCTATTGGTTTACTGGCACTTGATATTATGCAAATCCAGGACTATATCAAAGAAGCGGAAAAGCTTCCCATGCTAAGAGGCGGCAGTGCAATAGTGGAAGACACCCTGTATAATGCTGGTCAAATCATTTCAAAAGAAGTTTGTGAAGAAGCGATACTTTTCAAGGGCGGCGGGAATCTGCTTGCATTTGTGCCATCAGATGAAAGAATCCAGAATAATATCAAGGAAAAGATAAATAAAATGATAGATGAAACTTCATCATGTGGTCTGAAAGGTGCAGTGGCAACAAAGACTATTCCGATGAATAATCTCAAACAATTCGATGAAGTGCTTAAAGATATTCAAGATGATGTGGATGTAGAAAAAAATAAGGTTCATAGACATAAAATTACAAAACCAATACATAGAGACGACATATGTCCTTTCTGCTTTAAGAGAAATGCCCACACCCTCAATAATATAAGAATATGTGAAGTATGTTCTGAAAAGGAAGGGGGAGGAAAAGAACATAAGTACAGGCAGAAAAACAAATATGTGGATGAGGAGCTTCTCAAAAGATATAAATTACATTATCCCATGGAACTACAACATATCGGTGAATCTATAGCCGTAATCGCTATCGATGGGAATATGATGGGGCGCCTCTTTACACAGACCCTGACACCTGCGGAATATAACTATAAGAGTGAATTTTTTGATGAGAATTTCAAAAGCATAATTAGAAAAACTATCAGCGATTTCATCAGCAACGATGAAACGGGATTATTAATCAAGAACCAGGATTATGCAGGAATTGACCCCTTATTTGTGGGCGGGGACGACATGCTATTGATAATAAATGCTAAAGCTGCGATAAAATTCTCTGAAAATTTGATCAAAAATATACATGAGGGTTTCAAATTCCAACGGAAATTCTTTGACGGCACGCTGTTTGAAAATCCAACGGTAACGATATCATGTGGAATAGCTATTGCTGATGCAAAATTCCCGATATATTTCCTGCTTGATGAAGCAAAGAAAATGGAATCAAAAGCAAAAGAAGCTTTCAGAAAAAAGACCGATACTGATAAACTGAATATTATCAAATTGCCAGCAGGATCGATCGCATTTACTGCTGTCTCCGGCGCAATGCCATCCAAAGACAATAATGTTTGTTTTGTGCTGCCTGATAATGAAAATGAGATTAGAGACCTGAACGATTTGATTGCGGAGTGCCTCTCAGATGAAAAACGCACACTCATATCAGGTCTGATAACTTGTGGCACATCAGAAGTAGAACGATTGAATTTCATAAAATCGAATTATGCTTCTGGTCTTCGGAAAAAGCCAAGCCCTGAAGAGTGGCTCGATAATTGCGAATGGATGGTGAGGATATTTATGAGTGAAGAACTGCTGAAATCTGCAAAGATGATAATTCCTAAAATATGGCATGTGAAGGAGGGAGTATGAAAATCCTGAAACTTTCAATGGTCTTTAAGAATGAATTCCATACAACAGGGGAGACAAAAGGATCACTTATTGATTTCCTGAAGGACTCAAAAGAGAGTCCATACATCCCTGCAACGCACATTAAAGGCATAATGAGAACCGAAGCCGAACGGATTTTAAGGAGCGTTGAGAAGATTCCTTGTTATATTACCGGTGATCCACGATCAAAATCAATGAATGTCACTCTATGTGATGAGGTGAAAAATGGAGGGTTCGGATGCGATGTTTGCAGGATATTCGGTGTCCCAAATACAGATGGCGGCGGGGATTTCAGGGAAGGAAAAGTACGGATAACGGATTTCAGGACAGATAAAAAAGTAGGGGCAGTATCAAGGACACATGTTTCAATAGACAGGGGAACGCAGACAAAAACGGAGCATGCCCTTTTCAATATGCTTTCAGTTCCGTCAAAAACACAATTTACAGGTTATATTCTTGTCCGGGATGAGCTGACAGATCCTGAAAATAAACTCCTATATGCAAGCATGCATTCAATGGCGCACTATGGCATTGGAAAAGACCGTTCCCGCGGTCTGGGTGGAATTGATACTGTTGATGGTTTCAGTATTTTGGAAATATCACAGGATGAGTTCCTGAAGGTGAAACAATGATCCAATTAGACGGAGTTATTACAGCAATATCGCCTTTGCATATCGGAAGTGGACGGTCAAAAGGTACGTTTATCCAGACACTTGACCATATTCCTGGAAGGACCTTGAGAGGGATGCTTGGATATTATCTTTTTAAGAACGATAAGCAGTTGTTTGATAGCACGGGGATCGATGAAGAAAAGGATATTTCAAAAATGGGCATATTCTTCAAGAACGCTTACCCTGTTGAAAACGATGAAATGACGGTCGCTTCTCCACTGAATTTGAGATGGTGCAAGAAATGCGGGGCTCTTTTTGAAAAGGATGAAAGGGAGTGCAAGAGTTATGTTAATAATAAACCCTGCCTGCATGAAGGGAAAAAACATTCGGGTTTGATACTTATGAAATCTTTTAAAGAAAGGAAATTAGCACCGATTTCTCATTCCACCAAGATCGAAACAAAATGCCCGATAACCAGAGATAAACATGCAAGTATGCCCCAGAACTCTGAACTTAAACCGTATCATATCCAGAGCATTGAATCAGGAGCCAGGTTTGGATTTAGATTGCTGGTAAGAGATGAGTTCGCTGATAAGATAATAGAGGCGCTCAGGAATGCAGGAACCTTTTATGGTGTTGGCGGGTTCAGGTCGCGGGGATACGGCAGCATCAGGTTTGATATTACCGGAAAAACAGACCTGAATGAGGTACTTGCGAAACGGACAGAGGATATTTCAAGGATGAATCCAAGGCTTCTTGTCGTGAATTCACAATTGATACTCAGGGATGGCAATGAATCCATTATCGGTTTTGATAAAACTTTTCTGGAATATTCAAACAATGTCCTGAAATCGATAGGAGTGGCTGGAAAAATCAATTTTGTGGAAAATACCGGGAAAATATCAGCAGGTATCGCTCGCGGATGGTCTTTAAAGGATAAAAATTCTCTTTCTGAACTGATACCATGTATCGGAGCTGGAAGCTGCATCAATGTTTCAGGAGATGCGCAGGCACTTTCGGCGCTTGAAGCTTACGGGATTGGTGAAATGATTAATTGCGGTTACGGAGATATTTACGTGACAGGTGATATCCTATGATCGAATATGAGGTTATCAATCAAAAGTCGTGGGAGATAGCAGCAAAATCCATAATGCAAAAGGGTAGAACATTTGAGACCTATTCAAAAGGACAGATAAGGCGGATATTCGAACTCTCCAAATCAAATAATTTTGAGAATGATATTAATTCATTCATCGTAAAATATACGCCGCAGCCGTCACGGGGACAGAGACCGCAGGATATTGCGGGCGAATTGAACCGGATGAAGATATTGAATGAAAACGTTGCAAAGGAATTATTGTTCCTGAAAGGCTGGAAACCTCAGGAGAGAATGAAGTTTTCCCAATACCTGATGTGGAATCTAAGAATAATCGAGCAGGTGTTGAATGACCGGGATAATTCAGGAGAGGAAAGATTAAAACTTATCCTTGAATGTGAAAAAGTCAAAGATCAAAAAGTCATAATTGATACTCTAACTGCGCTCTCAAAGGCAAATTATGCTGATAGAACACCGAGAAAAAGTGAGTATAGAGATAGTTATCAAAACAGGAGGAGATAAGTATGGAAATGAAAGATATAGTTCTGGGGTCGTATGAATTGCTTGTGAAATTACCACCGCCAAAAAATAACGGGGATAAGTATGAGATAGCTTCAAGAAATAAATTAAAAAACCTCCCAGAGGCATTAAGGGAAAATCAAAAAGATGCTGACAATATCACTCATTTCGTTAAATATGCTTCCTATTTCCTGCCGCGTGCAGAACGGGGTGATAAGCCTGATCCTGTAATGCTTCCTTTCCTTGATCTTCTCCTGACAAAAGTCGGGGATATCGAAAATAAGGAAAACGATGCAGGAGAGGTGGTTAAGAAAATAAAGTATCTTGTTGGTTACACCAACTGGAATATGGATGCGATTTTGACCATTTTTTCCGCTTCAAAGGGTGATGATGAAAAAATTCAAAAAAGACTTCAGGTAATGCTTGGAGCAGAACTTGAAATAGTTGGGGTAAAGGATAGTGTTGACAGAATCGTGTCTGATATTATGAACTGGAAGCGCAGTTCTGAACAAAGTACTAGAGAAAGCCGTACCACAAGGAGGTATTAAGGATGTTCGAGAAACTTGAGAGCCGTGCGCTCATCCAATACACGATCAAAACAAAGTCGGATCTTCATATAGGCGGGCATGGAAGTACACTTCCAGCCGAAGTTGATAATCAGGTCTTGAAGAATCACAAAGATTACCCCATAATACCTGGAAGCAGCCTGAAAGGTGTACTGCGTACTGAAATGGAGCGCCTTTTAAAAGGCATCTCAATTGATGTATGCTCTGTACCTGATGTGTGCAGGAGCCCGAAAAGAAAAGACGTCAACGAATGTCCGGTGTGCACTCTTTTCGGGGGCGCTGAGCTTGCTGGTTCGGTGAGGATAAAAGATGCTACTGCAAACAGTAAACGAACGTTTATCAGGGACGGAGTCGCTATTGAACGAAAGACCAGGAAAGCCAGAGGCGGGGCAAAATATGATTTTGAAGCAGTCCCGCAGGGTACTGAATTCTATGGGGAGGTGACTATCGAAAATCTTGATATTGACGAAAATAAGAATGCAAAACTCGGCGCTTTTTTGAGCCTTGTGGATTTTTTCAATGCCTGCTCCGGGAGTATAGGTCATGCTATTTCAAGGGGATTCGGGCAGATAAATATTGAAATAGATAATTTCAGGGTAATCACTGCGCAGGATTATCTTTCCGGGAAATTTGATGGGAAGGTGTTTCCATCAGGGGAACCTGAGTTCAATGTGGTGAAAGATGAAGCTATTACAAGCTGGAGCGCATATCTGA
Source organism: Methanosarcinales archaeon (assembly GCA_014859725.1). Classification (NCBI taxonomy): domain Archaea; kingdom Methanobacteriati; phylum Methanobacteriota; class Methanomicrobia; order Methanosarcinales; species Methanosarcinales archaeon. Next base: position 5,513 of record JACUTQ010000122.1, read on the forward strand.
GTTCAAAGAAAGAAAAATCCTGAGGTTTTTATGACAGAGCCAGATTTCGATGTATTTAAAAACCGATGGACTATCACAGCAACACTTGAGCTTGAAACACCGCTTCGCATAGGCGGCGGTCAGAATGCTGCGGCTTATTCGATATCAGCTGCGCCTGTTCTTCAGACTTATAATGCGAAAACACAATTGTATGAACCGTACATTCCGGGAAGCAGTCTGAAAGGAGTGCTGCGAAGCACTGTTGAGCGGCTTATCAGGACATTCAATGAAAAAGAAAGCTGTATCAGTGTAGGTGAGGCAAGACCATGCGGGAGAGGGGAGTGTTTACCATGCGGGATATTCGGCTCTATGAAGGCGGGTGCTAAGATAAGGGTAAGGGATTCGTATCTTTCCAGCGGGAGCAAAGGATATTCTGGCTCTACGAAGGAGCAGCCGCACTGCGCCACTCTTTATGACCGAAATTTTATTCCCCTGACAAAACCACGGTTTGTCGGTAATAGAAAGATCGAAACCGCAAAGACAATTCTGAGGATGGAAGAGATCATCAATTCGGGTATTCGTTTTGATGTCATGGTGGATGTTGATAATGCGAATGAGCAGGAAATCGGACTTATTCTTATTGCATTGCTTGAATTCAATAACAAAAGGGTTCATCTTGGCGGCGGCGCAACGAGAGGCAACGGATTTGCAGATGTCGGGGATATAAATGTCAGAAAAAAGTCAGTGGATGATGGATTCAGAGTTACGGAACAAGCATTTGATGTCAATGAATTGATAATAACAGGGAAAAAGTACCTGAAGAATATTGATTCAGGAATTGAGGCTAAAGGGCGTGATTTTGATATTTATTATAAGGCACGTACACCTTCAGACGTTCCCGAAGGACATATTGTGGCACTGATGAAAATGACTGCGCTTACTGATTTTATCATGCCTGGCGTGGAAGAAGAGACTGTGACAAGCGGGGGGTTGCCTGTGATACCTGGCTCCACGATAAAAGGGTTTTTCAGGCACAATATGATCGATAAAGGAATTGATGCAGGAAAGATAAAAGAGATATTTGGGTTTACTGACCGGGATTCACATCGTGCAAGACTGCTTGTATCCGATGCTTACAGCGATGATATTACTGATCCCAAGAAGATACCTGCTGGTACTGTCCTTAAGATGTGGATGGTGTTTGATAATATGACCTCAGATGAAATAAAACTTATCGAAGAGTTTAGAAAGGGCAGGCTTGTAATAACTGGAAAAACAAGCGCTAAATGGGATGCAGTCAAGAAATCAACTATCAATAACGCAGTATCGATTGAATATGAGCGAATTGATATGTTCAGGGCATCCAGTTACCTGGAAGGTGTTTAATGAACGTCTGGATAACAACTGTCGGCTCAAGCCCGTTTGCCGTGATAAAT